>CAJXXJ010000037.1 GCA_913062745.1 uncultured Phaeodactylibacter sp. | reverse complement strand
TTGCGCAGCCGCTTTAGAAGTATGCTTACGATCCGTTCCTGCACCGAAGCACAGATGTCATTTAGGTGGTTCGCAATAAATTCCGGGTCTTCCTTAATTTCCTTTTTCAGAAAATAAAGAATGGACGTTTTCAGCCCGCTAAAGCTAAAGTCCAGCCCCGGAACCCTCGGCTCCGGGAAGTCATAGACCGCTGCTCCCTGCTGCGCCAGCCGGTCGATGATCGGGCCGGAAGGATACTCCAGGCCCAGTAGCTTGCCCGTCTTGTCAAAAGCTTCGCCCGCCGCGTCATCCAGGGTTTTGCCCAGTACCTCCATCTTCGCCGGGCTTTCTACCTTTTCAATCTGTGTGTGCCCCCCGGAGACCGTCAGGCAGAGGAAGGGGAAGGGCGGCTTGGGGGCCTCTGCGAAATGAGCCAGCACATGTGCACGCATGTGGTGCACTTCGATCAACGGGATGTCCAGGCTCAGCGCCAGGGCTTTGGCAAAGGAAACACCTACCATCAGGGAGCCCATCAGGCCCGGTCCACGGGTGAAGGCTACCGCGCTCAGCTCCCGTTTGTCAATCCCTGCCTGCTTAATAGCCAGGTCAACGACCGGGATGATATTCAATTGGTGCGCCCGCGATGCAACCTCCGGAACTACCCCTCCGTATAACCGGTGTGCTTCCTGATTCGCTACGCAATTACTAAGGATTGCGCCATCTCTGAGGATAGCGGCTGAAGTATCATCACAGGAGGATTCGATTGCGAGGATTGTTACGCTCATATCGCTGGAAAATAAATTTATTTTTTTTATATTTAGGGTGTTCCCAAAAACAAACCGGTTGTTATGTCTGCCATTAAAGCTCGGTCCAGCAGCGCCAAAGCTGCTTCTGCTTCTTCCGCCCAGTCACCACTTAGCTCGGGCGAGACCAATTGCATCATTTCCAAAGGTACCAAAATTGACGGCGGCTTCCGCTCCGCCGAAAATATTCGCCTCGACGGCACGGTGGAGGGCACGTTGCAGTGCGACCGCCGTCTTGTCCTTGGTCAGTCTGGCCGCGTGCAGGGCGATGTACAGGCGGAGAACGCTGTAATCAGCGGTACGGTTGAAGGTAATGTGCGGGTATCCGGCACGCTTCAGCTTACGTCCACCGCCAAAATTGCCGGGGATCTCAACGCTAAATTTCTTGTTGTAGAGGAGGGCGCGGTCTACGATGGCCGTTGCCAGATAGGAGGATAACGGGCTCACAATGCGCCTTCCTGAGCGGGGCAGTGCCCCGGATTATGCATCAGCTGCCTGTACATCAGGAGAGTGGGCTGCTTGGGCCTGACCCTGATGTCTAACCGTATTCGCAGCGGCGGTACTTCTGTCGGTGTGCCGTTTTTTGTTCTTTTTTTTATTCTTTGCCTTGAGTCCGGCCCTGCTGCCTGGGGAGACTTGACAAGGGCTGGTGAGTTGCCGGGGAGGCTTGTTAATTATTGCCTGGGGAGACTTGACAAGGGCTGATGTGTTGCCGGGGAAACTTGTCAAGTTGGCCGGGGATGGCCCGGTAAGCTGCCCGCGGAGGTGCGATTTCTCCTCTTCACATTCCCTTAGCGCTTGTTAAAGTTTCTGACTGCTTGATATTATGAATTTAACAATTCTTGTTATTGCTTGTTAGTCAGCAGGTTAGGTTAAAAATAAGATTAACGCTTTCCCGCATTTCCTTTGCCAGCCGTTAAACTGTCCTAATGCCCGCCCGGGTAGCAGTCAGCCTATTGACTGCCCAAAAGATAAACTGCTTCTTTGTGGTGAACCGAATGAAACGCACAACACCGAAACCCGACTTTTCCGTTTCCTAAAATTAGCTATGAAAACTGTTTAGACCCCGATCTGACAGAGCCGGGTGATGCTTGCCAAGCAACAGCACCTGGCTTTATTTTTTTACGGACCCACTAAAATGAAGTTATGAAAAGACTCTTACTCTTATTGCCTTTCTTATTTCCCCTTTTATTGACTGCGCAGGTACCTCAGCGCTACGAGGTGCAGGTGGTGGCGGCAGAGGCCCCCTTCATCCGGTATGGTGATTTTTACTACGAAAACAACTACCGGGGGCTGCGGCAGCTGATGCGGGAACTGCCAGCCTACGACCCGTCACTATACCGGCAATTGCAGCCGCAGTGGGAACAAATGCAAACCCGGCAAACGCTCGGGGTAGTGGTCCTCTCTGCAGGGCTTACAGTGGGGGGCATTGTGATGGCCTCCCGGCCGCAGGAAGACTATCAGGTCGGGTTTGGCTCTTTCACCTCGACGGCAAGCCGGACGGATTACGATAAAGCCATCAGAAATATCTATGCGGGTGCGACCATAATGGCTGTATTGGGCGTAGCAGGTGCTCTTATAGTCAACCGACGGCCGCAGGTGCTGGGGTTCATTAACGCGTTCAACCATAATTCCACCGGGCCCAAGTTGCGCTTCAGCATGTCTACGGCAGTGGGCCCGGGAGTCGGATTGCACTACCGGCTGGACTAAATTCCAAGACGAGTTGTACACATTTCTGAGCTGCTAACCCTCGCCCACACCGTAACCGGTGATTGCCGCTGACTCTCTGGCGGGGCGGGGGTGGCAGCTTTGCTTTACTTGCCTTTAAATTCCGGCTTGCGCTTCTCTAAAAAGGCGCGAACGCCCTCCGAATAGTCCTCGGTATTGCCTGCATTGGTCTGCAGCTGATCTTCGATGGCCAGTTGCCGCTCCAGGTCGTTGTCGAGCGAGTAGTTGAGCGCGCGTTTGGTCAGCCCGAGGCCGACCGTAGGCATGGCTGACAGCTTTTCGGCTAGTTTCCAGCTTTCTGCTGCAAATTCTTCATCCGGGAAATGATTGTAAATCATGCCGATGCGCTCTGCCTCCACTGCCGGGACCTTGTCGCCCAGCATCATCAGAGCAGCGGCCTTCTGGTAGCCGATCAGCCGGGGCAGGAAGAAAGTGCCGCCGCTGTCGGGGATCAAACCGATTTTGCTGAAAGCTTGTATAAAGGCTGCGGATTCTTTGGCTACCACGATATCGCAAGCCAAGGCAATATTGGCACCTGCGCCTGCGGCTACACCGTTTACCGCGGCTATGATGGGCTTTTCAATAGCGCGCAGCCGGGTCACAATAGGGTTGTAATGCTCAGTGAGGATAGTGGTCAGTTCCGGGCCATCATCGGCTACAATCTCCCCCAGGTCCTGGCCGGCACAAAAAGCTTTGCCGGCACCGGTGAGGTAGATAGCGCGCACACTTTCCTCCGTCTTGCAGACATCTAGCTGCGCCTGAAGGGCAAGCGCCATTTCGCGGTTGAAGCTGTTGTATTTGTCGGGGCGGTTGAGGGTGATTTTGGCAACTGCGCCCTGCTGTTCGTATAGGATGGATTCCATGGGTGGTTTTTCCGCTAAGGTAAGGCTTCCTTTTAAATCCACCCACTACGATTAGTGGCACTTGAAATAATCAAATGGCTCGCGGCAGTCCAGGCACCGGTAAAGCGACTTGCAGGCGGTAGAGCCAAACTGGCTGACCAGCTCGGTGCTAGTGGAGCCGCACTGCGGGCATTCCACTTCGGGCTGCTCGGCAAAAAGCGCGCCTTTGTCCGCTGTGCCGTCCACCGGCGGAGCTATGCCGTATTCCTTAAGCTTGCGGCGGCCGGCTTCGCTCATCCAGTCGGTAGTCCAGGCGGGGTGCAGCACGGTAGTTACCTTGATGTTGTCATAACCGTGCTCCTGCAGTACCGCCCGTATGTTAATCTCAATGGTATTCATAGCCGGGCAGCCGGAATAGGTAGGGGTGATGATGACTTCAATTCCGCCGTCTTCCTGCACTTTTACATCGCGTACGATGCCTAAGTCGGTAACGGTCAGTACAGGGATTTCCGGGTCCGTGACTTCTTCCAGTACGTCCCAGATATCGGATTCACGTAGGGTAGTGGTCGGCATGGTTAGAGCAGGTTTTAGTAGACTAACAAACGTTCGTACTAAATCGTTCTCGTCATATCGAGCTCCCGGACAATGCGCAGGTAAGAGCGGGCAAAAGCAGCAAGGCTTTCATACTCCAGCGACCCGACAGGAAAGCTCAGCCGGGGGTAAAAGGCTTTATTCTGGTCGGTAATGCGGTTGATGGCCCGGCGGATGGCCCGTTTGTCGAGCTGCCCGCTGTCGGGGTCATAGAAGCGGTAGGAGAAGCCGAGTTTGCGGAAGTAGTCGCTCTCCACGATCTGATAGTACAGGTGGAAAAGGTCGCGCACGGGCTTAGGCACCGCGTAGTTGAACAGGCAAAATCCAACAATATAACCGGGGATAGCCAACGCAATTTTAGGGTAGCCGTGCTCCATGTACCAGTCCATATGATACAGCTCACCGCCTATGATCGCTGCGACGCGGTCGTGATTGACCGTGTGCGTGATGCCGAATGTACTGCGGCCACGGTACATCTCGCGGTAGTAGTCGGTGGCCGGGCGGGCGGCAAGCTCTTTGAGCCCCTGACAGAGGGCGTCATTCTTAGCGGCAGTGCTTTTGCCGTCGTTTTCGTAGTAGCGGCGGTGCAAATGCTCCAGGCTTTCCATCATAAAACCTTCCGGCTTGATGAGGTAGTCGAGCTTAAAAATGAGGTCGAGCAACAGATAGCCGTAGCTGCTTGCATAGCGGTTGCGGTCAAGTTCGCCCTGTTCCATCTCCCGCAGCGCCTCGTCAATTTTTTCTTTAATGTACTGGTACTTCGTCTGCTTTTCTTCCTGCGGCAGCTCTTCCAGGTGGGTGGTCTCAATAGGGGTAAGGTTGCGGAATTCCTCAACGAGAAGGTCGTCCTGTTTATCCGCCTTAATAGCTACTTCGCGTAAAGCGTAGTAGAGTTTATAGGGGGAGCCATCCAGCGTGTAGGTATCGAATACGATGTTGATATTGCCGGCTTCATCCAGGGCAAAGCGGCTGTATTTGAGGTTGAAGTTATGCTCGAGCAAGCGCCGCAGTACGCCTACATTGAAGGATTCTGCTTTGACCACCCGGGCCTCTACGCGCACTTTATGGGGCGTAGCCCGTCCGGTAATCTTTTTCGAGCCCTGATAGAGCTCGAATTCCAGCCCGCCTTTGACTTCTTCGCAGCGTACGTTATCTTCGTCTTCGTCGCGCAGGTACTGGAAGAAGCGCTTGTAGCTTTCCAGAAACTGCTCGTTTTCAAACAGCTCCTGTGCTTCATCCCAGGCGTCGTAGCGGGAAGGGGGCTTGTAGGAATCAGTATACCGCCCAAAGCTGATCTTTGGTTGCTGCTTTTCTTCAACCCCACTGCCGAATAGACGGTCCAATAAGCCCATGTAGTAAATTTGAAAGCGAAAAATAAAGGTTTTACTGCTAATTTGTATTATCCGTGCATCAATTTCATTTGTCGGTCCCCCTGCCGGATCGTTTTCCGCCTTTCCGCCATGAAACGCCCGTATTAAGCCTGGGTTCATGCTTTGCGGAGCATCTTGGCAGCTATCTGCAGCGGTACAAGTTTCCGGTGGTGCTTAACCCCTTTGGCATTTTGTACAACCCGCTGTCGCTATCTAAAGCGCTGCGCTATTTGCTCGGGCAGGAGACGCTGTCCAGGGATGCGCTGTTTGAGCACCGTAGCCTGTGGCGGCACCTGGATTTCCACACGCACTTTGCCCATCCAAGCCGGGAAGCAGCATGGCAGGCTATGCAGGCGTCCCTGCGCTCGGCTCAGGAGTTTTTGCAGCGCTGCGACCGGCTGATGCTGACCTTCGGCACGGCCTTTGTTTACGAAACAGCAGAGGGGCAGCAGGCCGTTGCCAATTGCCATCAGCTGCCGGCAGCCTCCTTCACAAAGCGGCGGCTTTCGCCGAATGAGATCGTGGAGGCATTGCAAACGGTACTGCGGGATCTGCAGTTGCTGCGCCCGGGCTTAGAGGTTGTCCTGACAGTCAGCCCGGTGCGCCACGTCCGCGATGGAGTACACCAAAATCAGCTGAGCAAGGCGGCTTTGTTGCTGGCCTGCGAACAATTGTGCACCGGGGAGCGAGTCTGCTATTTTCCTTCTTACGAACTGCTGCTTGACGAGCTGCGCGATTATCGCTTTTATGCGCGCGACCGGGTGCATCCCAGCGCAGAAGCGGTCGATTACATCTGGGAGCGTTTCAGCGGGCTGTGCTTCCCGGAAGAGACGCAGCTGCTGATGCGCGAAATTGAAAAAGTGGTGCGCGCTAGTGAGCACCGCCCGCTACATCCGGGGTCGGAGGCACATCAGGCGTTTGTCGCCCGGCAGCGGCTACGGCTGCAGGAGTTGGCGCAACGCTATCCTGATATAGATTTTAGCCGGGAGTGGGAGCGGCTGGGGTAGGAAAGAGGTGCAGGAGCTATGTCTTTTTTCTTATGCCCGCTTTTGCTCTGCGTAGCTCCATACCCTGACATTTGCGAAGCCACTCGTCCAGGACAGAGCATTTTGCAGTTTTGTAACTGGTAAGCGCAGCGAGAGGCTATTGGCTTGCACCCACTTACTGCTCTTTGTCTTCCTGTTCCACCCGCTGGTATTCCACCCGGATAGCGTAGGGTGTTGTTTTGATTTCACCACGCTTCTTTTCCGCGTAGACGGCGGTAAAGGTGCCGCCGAAAATCAGAATGAGCGAGGCGTAGAACACCCATAGCATGATCACCATGACGGAGCCGGCTGCATCGTACAGATCGGTAGCGCGGGACTGGGAAATGTAGAAGGAAATCAGGTAGCGGCCCAGTGCAAACAGCAGTGAGGTAAGCAGTGCGCCGCGGAAGCAGTCCCGGAAGTAGAGCCTTACATCAGGCAGAAAGCGGAAAAGCAGCATGAAGAGGACCGTGATGATGAGAAATGGCAGCACGAGATTGGTGGTTTGCGCGACCACCCACGAAAAGCCCGGGATAAACTCGCTGAGGTAGCCGCCAAATTCACTAATGATGGTGTTCAGGACCAGGGAGACAAGCATCACAAATGCAATGCCAAGTAAAAGAGCGAAGGAAGTAAGGCGGTCGAGCAGCATTTTGAAGATGCCCATCGAGCTCGGCTTAGGCTGCACCCCGTACATTCGGTTGAGGCCGCGCTGCATCGTCAGGAAAACGGTGGTAGAGGTAAAAATCAGCGCCGCAATACTGATCGCGCTGTTGATCCAGTTCCCCTGGAATACGCCGATGTTTTCAAGTGTGGCGGCGAGCTGCGAGGCGCTGTCCTGTCCGATAATTTCGGAAATTTCCCCAAAGATGGTGTCGCGGATCGTATCTCTGTTGTAAAACAAGGTGGTCGTGTAGAGGATGACCATGAGCATGGGAGGCAGGGAGAAAATGGTATAGTAGGATAAACCGGCCGCGTAGGTGAAGGCTTCCCGCTGTCCGAAGCGGTTGCCGCTTTCTATGAATACCGACTTATAGAACTTCCATTTTTCTTTCCAATTCATAATGAGCGTGTCTGTTTAGCTTGTCGAGTGTGTCTGTTCAGGCGGTGGTGTGGGCGCTGCCTGTTGTGCCGTTTGTTCATTACTTTCGCTGCCAAAGCGCTGATTGACCATATCGGTGACCTTTTGCAGGAAAATGACCCAGGCCGGGCGCTCGTCCTCTTTCCAGTTGGTACTATTGAATATCAGGCTGGCCAATCCGCCGGCACCAAGGGGAATGAGCAGGTTCTTCACTACAAAGTTCCGGGTGCTGTATTCTGTTTTTTTGACAGAATGGTAGATCGCCTGCCGGGTGATGGCCATCTCTGTTTCCAGTTCTTTGCGCCGGCGGCGCAGCTCGTTGATGCTGTGTATGTTATGCGATTCCATAGGGCAGTGGTGGTTTAGTGTTCCTGAAAAAAGACTTTAATGACTGCGCTGAGCACCGGGTTGGTGACCAGATAGCGCCGGAATACGGCTACGAACAGGGTCAAAAACAGGTAGCCGGCACCTACGATCAGGAAAGCTAGGGGCATGGAATTGAGCTCCTGAGCCAGATAAAAGCCAAGCGCGAGCGACAGGAAGCCCAGCATCATAGCGAACAGCACAAAGAGCACGACCATGGTGAGGGCAGAAGAAATAGCGCGGGAGACCCGCTCGGCAATATCGAGTTTATAATACTCGACCTGCTGATTGACGTAGGCTTTGATGTAGCCGTAAGCTTCGCCTGCCGATTCCAGGACAGAGTCAGTAGTTTTCATGCGAAGAGATTAGGTGTAGAATTGATTATCAGGCATAATTTATAAAAAAAAGGGCTCATGGGAATAATTTTCCCTAAGCCCTCTTTCGCCCGCGTCAGGCATCAGCGATTAGCTTTTGCCGTTCTTGCGGAGTTCTTTCGCTTGCTTCTGAATGTTCTTGATCGCGTAGTCGACACCTGCCTGGAAGTCAGTGCTTGCTTCGTTGGCTTTCGCGCCGGCTACCTGCATCTGACTGCGTACTGTGTCGCTGGCCTGGCTGATGTAAGACCGGCTTTGCTCTACAGCGTTGTTGATGTTGTCAGTCAGCTGTTTGGCTTGTTCATTCAAGTTGTTGGATAGCTCCTTTGCCTGTTTGTTGAGGTTGGTGGAAATCTCGTCGGCTTGTGCTTTCGCTTTTTCGCCGTATTCGTTGGCTTTATCGGCGACGTCAGTGCGCACTTCCCGGCCCTGATCGCTATTCAGCCAGTATCCGAGCAGTCCGCCTGCTAAAATACCGAGACCGAGTGCTATCTTTTCTTTCGTTCGATTTGCCATTATAAATAGTTTTAGTGAAAAATATGATTAATGACTGTGAATCTACAGTAGTGAACTGTCTATAATATGAACATTTTCCAGATTGAGAATGTTCGGGCTGCAAGTTTTAAATTCACGATTACCGGCAAAATAGCGCAATGGTGTTTTTGGGTTTCACAAATTGTGCGGAATGCTTGTAGCAAAAACTTGCAATCGCTACATTTGTCGCACCATATATTATTACAGGGCATAGCATAAGGGCTCGGGAAGCTGCCAAATTGTGCCTCAATCGGTAATGGGAAACACTCAGCGATGGAAATCACGAACTACCTTTCAAAAAACATACGCTTCCTCCGCAAAGAAAAGCAGTGGAGTCAGGAAGAGCTGGCGCTCAACCTCAACATCAAGCGCAGTAATATCGCCGCTTACGAGAGCAAAAACGTGGAGCCCCGCCTCGGGCTGATCCTTCGCATGGCCCGGCTCTTTAATGTGAATATGGCTGAGTTTATTCATACTGACATCGCTGCCAACAACGGCGCCCGGCAGCCCTTTGAAGTGAAACAGGAAGACAAGGAACAGATCAGCCTCAATCCGAGCATCAGCGAAAACGTCAACCCGCAGGTGCTCGATGAGTTCGTCGAGCGCTCCCTCAGTATCCGCAAAATGCTCGAAGGCTTTCGGATTTTCTACCGTTTCAAAAAAGAAGCTGCACAGGAAGAAGGAGGAGCTTCCGTAGATATCGACAATTTCCTCAACCTTATCGACCATATGCTTTCCCTCAACGAGTCCCTCATCGATGCGCTCGGCAAAAATGCCCCTTCCTCCGGCAGTGCGGAAGAAGAGCAGTAGCCTCTTTTTCACATAAGGTGATTAAATAAAATCACTTTTACGATATTTAGTCAATGATGTTACCGTTTTGCTAAAAAAATACCCATTTTGTAGGGGTTTCGGACTTTGGCACAGGCTTTGCACTTATAGTTGTGTATTTAATTGACACAACACCAAAAACAAACTGACCATATGTCCACCGTCGAATTTAGTCAAGAGTTTAATGGCTTAGAAAACATTCTTTTTTCTTTCGCTATGAAACTGACCAAGAACCGAGAAGATGCCAAAGACCTGATGCAGGAAACTGCTATGCGCGCTTACCGCCACCGCGATAAGTTTACTATGGGCACCAATTTCAAAAGCTGGTGCTCCACCATTATGCGCAATACCTTTATCAATCAGTACCGTAAGGCAAAGCTGCGCCGGAATGTGAATGAACCGATTGAAAGTTTTCTCTTCGCAGTGGAGAACAAGAATGTAATTCCCAACCAAGGCGAGATGAATATCCGCATGAAAGAGTATAAGGAAATCTTTGGCGAGATCGGAGAAATCTACAGCATACCCTTCCTGATGTTTTATCAGGGTTATGAGTACAAGGAAATTGCCAGCTATCTGGAAATCCCTATTGGTACTGTGAAAAGCCGGATTTTCCTGGCTCGTAAAAAAATGAAAGCACTGATCAACGAGCGTTACAACCGCCCGCAACAATAAACCCAAAACAAGCGATTCGGGTACCCACCCGACGCCATGGTTTGCCGATTTCTGTCGGTACAGCTAACTAAAATCCCAATGAACCCCACACCCCAACCATTTGAAAACCAATAGGCATTGCTTCCCAGGCAGTGCCTTTTTTTATTACTAAAAATGACCTTTGATTATGAAAAACCGACGCTTATTTCTGTTCTTTTTCCTGGCGCTTACCTTCAGCGCCTGTTCCGAGCCGGGCTCTGAATCCACCCCGCCGGACAAGCCGATATCAGAAGACGCAGATACGATGGTGCCGCCGGCCGATAGTGCCAAAGGCATGGATAATGTCATTGGCTACCGGGCCGTGCAGCACAGTACCGAATACGAAGACCTGCTGCCCCTGCCGCCGGAAGTCAAGCGCGAAAATCAGCTTTATCCGGTATATCTGCCGGATTACACCGATGTGGACTTTTCGCCGGAGCGCTATTCTTATCGTTACCTTATAAGGGATGAAGGGCCTGCTACCGTAGAAGGCATGGAGGGTATAGAGGAGCGCCCGCCCCTGTTTGATGAGTCCTGTACGCTGTCCGGAGAGCCGGTCAACTGTTCTAATGCCAAGCTCCGCGCTTATTTGAATAAGGAAGGTGGCGCGTCGGAAGAAGGCGAGCTCGTCTTTGGCTTTATCACCCTGGATGAAAAAGGAGCGCTGGAGCGCATCGACCGCATCGAACTGGCAGATGGAGCGGTGTGCGCCGATTGCCGGGCAAGGGCCCGGGTGGTATTAAACCGCATGCCCGACTGGACGCCTGCCCGTATTGAGGGCACTGCCGTGAAATCACAGGTCGTAGTGCCGCTTTATCTGTAAGGCGATATTTGTAACCACTCAAAGTTTCGATATTTGGATAGCCGCTGCCTGCCATTATGCCGGGCTGCGGCTCTTTTTTATCGCTTCCTGCGCCGGCTGAAGTAGCTGGACAGCCGGTAGCGGTCCTCATCGTATATGGTCAGGAATTTATCGCTGTCGGTGTAGAGGTCGCTGCTCAGCAGTTCGCTCACCGGGCGCAGCGGAGTGATGTGCTCCATAACTACCTTTAAGATAGCGACAAACGGCAGCGCCAGGATCAGTCCGGAGATTCCCCATATCATCCCGCCGACAAACAGGAAAAGGATGGCTGCGAGGGGGTTGATGCTTACGCTGCTGCCGACTACCTTTGGCGTAATGAAGTTGCCCTCGAGCGTTTGTACGCTGCTATACAACAATACTACCGCGGCTGGTTGCCAAAGCGTACCGGTGGTCGCCAGCGCATAAATAAAAGGAAGTGTGCCCCCCAGCGTAGTGCCAATATAAGGAATAATGGCAAGGCAAGCTGCCAGAAACCCCCAAAACGCGGCGTAGCGGATGCCGATCACGTACAGGCCAATGCTGTTGAGCACGCCGAGGATGACGATGACGAGCAATAGGCCGTAGAGGTATTCCTTCAGGATAGTTTCCACCTGCTGTATCATGGACTCCGCTTCCTTCCGCTTGGAGCGGCTGACCTGCATCAGGGCAAAATTCTTAAAGGAGGTCCGGTAGAGCATCAGAAAAAAAGTGAAGAGCACCGTCAGTAGCAGGCTGATCAGAATGTTGGAACCCGAGCTAAAGGTGGTGCCGATGAGCTGCATGGGCGTTTCCAGCAAGGTGCTGAAGTTAGAGCGGATTGACTCCTCCATCTGCTGGGTGTTCAGGTTGATGTACTGCTTCAAAAACTCTATGACTTTGGCAAAGCCCCGCTCCAGCTTCTGCCCGATAGAGGGCATGTCCCGGATTACAGTGCCCAGCTGAAAGGAGAAAAGCGTGATCAGAACCATGGCCGGCAGCAAAGCTATAATCATGGAAAGAATGATGGCAATCGGCCGCCAGCGGATAAACCGCTCAATCCGGGTGCATATGGGCAGCAGTAAAAAGGAAAACAGTACAGAAAAAGCGAGAGGAGACAGGATGCTTTTGCCGATAATGACGATGTAGAGGCTGATAGAGAGCACGATCAGCAACGAGGCCAGTCGGTGCAGGTTAACGGTGGTGTCTTTCATGCAAGTAGGCTTTGAGGAGTCTCAATATACGGGATGTTTAGCAAATCCGGTTGGGCAGACATGACAATAGCTCCCATAGTACTCATCATTTTGGAGCAGCTATGAAAGCTTTTGCCTGGCTTTGTCTTTTTATTGGTTACTTGTCGATGATCAGGCAGTCGCTCTTTCTTTAATTTTGACCTGGTCCATAAATTCGACTAAATCCATATTGGCATAGGTACCATAGGAAGAAATGATGACGCCTTTGCGCCCGTCAGTAGCTTCTACTGCAAATACGATAGACATATCGCTGGGGTTGCTCATGCCTTCGAAACGATGATATTCTACGATCCACATATCGTCTGGTTCGTAAGTTTTATCATTCTTCAGGTTTTTCATCAACCCTTCCCGCTTCAACTTAAATTCGTCCTTAAAACCTCGCTGTAATAATCCCTGCGTCGCGTGAGCCACGCTGGTGTATCTATTGAGTTTCATCTTAAAAGAAATTTGGATTTTTCTGCTCTTGCAGAATGTAGTATGAAAGTAAAGA
>CAJXXJ010000036.1 GCA_913062745.1 uncultured Phaeodactylibacter sp. | reverse complement strand
TTGTTGTTATCGCCTTCAATCGTGAAGCCATCACCAGAGAACCAGTTGTTGCCAACAAGGTTGCTGTTTCCGTTTATCTGGTCTACATCGATGGCATTTACATCTCCATCAATTGAACCGGTAGCTTCGTTGTCAGAGCCATTCTGAACCAGAAGGACGGAGTTGTCGTCAGAGTTATCCGGGAAATCGGAGCCTACCCGGAAGGTGCTACGGTTGCCATCAAACTGGCCGCCGCCCACATTACCATCTACATCTGCATCAAACACGTTGTTGTCACCATCAGAAGTGAAACGGGTTGTGTGACCATTACCAACCTGATTAATATTAACGGTGTTGATGTCCTGGCCAGTGCCGCGGAAAGAAGCGAAACCAAAGTCACCGTCCTGATTGACAATAATGTTGTTATCGCTCGCATCATCGTTGGTACCTGTAGTCTTGGCTTCTACAAGAGAC
This sequence comes from uncultured Phaeodactylibacter sp., assembly GCA_913062745.1. Taxonomy (GTDB): domain Bacteria; phylum Bacteroidota; class Bacteroidia; order Chitinophagales; family Saprospiraceae; genus Phaeodactylibacter. The sequence continues at coordinate 12,344 of CAJXXJ010000036.1, read as the reverse complement.
TCGTTGTCGTTGCCTTTCTGGTTAACCAGAAGGGTGTTTGTGTTACCCTCTAAGGTGGCGTTGCTCTTGTTGTTGTTTTGAGCCAAAGCCAGGCTCACGCCCAATACCAGGGCGAATACAGTTAAAATTACCTTCTTCATTGTTCTAAAGGTTTGTGTTAAGGTTTATAATAAATTAGAAGTTCCGTATGTCGAAGCAATAGGCAACCAGCCCTCCCGCGTAATGTTGACACGGGAGAGAAGCCTTGTTTCGCTTCATTACTTTCAGATTGTTGATCCAGACAGCTTAATCGCATAGCGATAGCTATGCCGGGATGATGAAATTAACACCATCTGATCGTTGTGGTCGTCCGAAAGCCTACTGGCATGTAGATATAAGGGGAATCAGAAAGACGCTGCTTAGATGAGCAACTGTCCTTTCCTGGAATATTAATGTGTTGTTCTTAGTGTTTGCTCTCTCAATCTTACATTACAAAAGTACGGGCCCTGCTCCTCAATATCCTGACACCCACTCCCACAATCCTGCCAAAACCCGATTTTCACCGAAAAGTGCCGGCTACCGCTTCTTATTCCGGTTGATTTCCTCAATTGGGCGGGTGCCGTAGTAGTCCTGATAGACGTTGGAGAAATAATCCGCCCGTTTGTAGCCGACAGCCCGGGCAAGGCCGTTCAGGTCGGCACGGTAGCCGGACTGCAGCAGGCGGCGGGCGCGCTGTATCCGGGCTTCCTGTATGTATTGGTTGGGCGTCTTTTGCGTGATCTTTTTGAGCTTGCGGTAGAACTGCCGTTCGCTCGTGTACAGCTCCATAGCGATGTGGGCCACCACAAAGGTGGAATCACCGAGGCGCTCCTCTATAATGGCGTCTACTTTTGCCAGCCATTGCTGCTGCGCCTGGGTGAGTTTATTCTTGGGGTTTTGAGTGGAAGGGATAGTCATAAGTGTGGTAGCTTTTCTTTTAGATGATACATGGGCCAAATTCAGGCATTTGCAGACGCGAAACACAATGGTTACAGCTGTACTTTTGCTCAGCGGTCACCGGGGAGGCCCGCTTCCGCACGCAGCCCGAACCGGAAGAATGAATCCTGAAAGGGTCAGCAGTCAGCCCGGTGCAGGGAGATAGGCCTCAAGCCACAAGGCTGAACTGCTATACCGGCCTCAGAAGACATCGATGTGTTCGACCGGGCGTACTCCGTACTGCTTTTCGTATAGTTTGGAAAAATAATCGGATTTGGCATAGCCTACCCGGCGGGCCAAGTAACTGAGGTTTTCCACCTCACCGCTCTGCAGCAGCTCGCGGGCATACTCGAGACGCCAGAGTTGTATCAGCTGATTCGGCGTACAGCGCGCGGTTCGTTTTACTTTCCGAAAGAATTGGCGCTCACTCATGAGCATCTGGGAAGCAATGGATTCAATAGTTAGGTCGCTATGGGACATCTGAGCGCGTACTTTGTCGCGTACACGGAGCAACCATTGGTTATTACTCGGGGTAGAGTGCTTTGTGTTTTTCATTCCCTCTCTAGTCCCCTGAGTCTTAGACTCGGGTTTAGTGTTGTACATAAGATGTATGGGTTAATTGGTAGTAATTAACTAAAGTGTTTGTTATTACAGCGTGTGCATACTTGCTTATGGTTGCCTGTGAGAGCCATTTGCTTTACAGCAACAAGCTATCAGGCACTAAACTTGTAGTGTTTGTTATTTGACTAATTAGGAGGGGAATCCAAAATGCAGTTTCAAAACTACGAAGTGCGGTATTGCTACCACAGTTGAAATACGACTGTAAATGTAGTGATAATGCAGCCTAAAATCCTGCCAAAATGATCTTTTTTGCAATTGCGTGACATCAATAGAAAGTACTGAATCACAGATCTTGATCTATGCCTATTCCATACATTTACGCTATTCATTGTCTCATGGCCTAAGCCGGCATCTCTTTTCCGTAAAGGTTCTTTGCTTTGTAGAAAAGTTCCGAACAATTTTCTTCCGTCAAGATAGCCTTCGCCGCTTTATGCAAATCTTCAACCGTGACTTGTTGATAAAAGCCCGCTTCCTGATTAATCAGGTTGGCATCACCGAGCAGCTCAAAAAAGGCCAGGTTGATTGCTTTGTTCAGCACATTCAGCTCAGAAAACAGCAAGGTACTTTCTACCTTATTTTTGAGCTTTTGCAATTCCTGCGCAGGCACAGGCGCTGCCTTCAGCGCTTCCAGCTCCTTCCAAATCGCAGCAGCCCCTTCCTCCAGCGTAACACCGTCGGCGGTCCGCCCCTCGATGATTAGCAGGCCGGGGTCGATGCTGCCGCTCACGTAGCAGTCTATCGCGGAGAACAAGCCCTGCTCCTTCAGCAGGCTGCGGTACAGGCGGGAAGAAGAACCGTTGCCCAGTACATCTGAAATCAGGTCTACCACATAATACTCCCGCTGATACCGCGAAGGCATGTGAAAAGCCAGGTACAGCGCATCCACCGGCACATCCGCTTCGTTGATACGCTTTTCCAGCCGCTTTTGTGGTGGCTCCTGTGGCAGTTGCCGCAAATGTTTTGGGCCAGCCGGTATATCCCCGAACCACTTTTCCGCCATTTTTCGCACTTCTGCCGCCTTCACTTTGCCGGCTACCACCAGTATGGCGTTATTGGGCCGGTAGTACTTATAGAAAAATGCCTTTACATCATCAATGGTAGCATCTTCCACATGCTTGGGCACCTTGCCGATGGTCGGCCAGCGGTAGGGGTGCACCTTGTAGGCCATGTCGGCAATATGATGCCAGACATCGCCGTAGGGCTCGTTGAGGCAGGTTTCCTTAAATTCCTCCACTACTACCTTGCGCTGTACCTCCAGCACCCGCTCGTCAAAGTTGAGCGCCATCATGCGGTCAGACTCCAGCCAGAAGGCCGTCTCCAGGTTCTCGGCCGGAAGGATATCGTAAAAATTGGTGATGTCGTTGTTGGTAAAGGCATTGTTCTCTCCGCCCGCCATCTGTATGGGCGTGTCAAAATCCGGCACATTGGCCGAGCCGCCGAACATCAGGTGCTCAAACAGGTGGGCGAAGCCGGTCTTGTCAGGCGACTCATCCCGGGCACCTACATTATAGAGCACATTCACGGCTGCCATCGGCGTGCTGTGGTCTTCGTGTACAATGACTTTCAGGCCATTGCTCAATTCAAAGCGTTCAAACTGTATCACGTCTGTCCCATTTTTGGAATCCGCCCATTTCCGAAAAAGCGGATTTCGGCACTATATAGTTTTTCATTTCCAGAAAATCAAGCACCGTACACCAAAAGGCAACACCTGCGCATCTATCCGGTTGAAATTAACTTTTAATTCCTCCGGCCGGTGGCAAAAAAAATGCCATCATGAATCCCTTAAGATTGGTTGTTTTTCGACGCCACTCCGCCCGGCAGTGCCCGGGAGGCTATTCCCGGGCCGCGGGCGGAGCTTATTGCGGTCTGGTCCTTATGCTGTTGCTCCTTCATTCGCTGGAGCTGGCTGCGCAAATCTGCACGGATGCCGGCTTTTTAGCAGCAGATGACTACACACTTGACACCATAGCCGGCCCGTTTTCCGATAAAAAGCATGAAGACGCCCGTAAGGCCAAAGCTACCCTCCCGCGCCTGCAGGCATTCGTCAGCCACTACCAGCAGGCAGAGGTATTTGACGGGCAGGCCGGGGACAGCATCCGCCTTACCCTGATTGCCTACCCGAACGGCCGGGCCAGTGAAGTATACATCAGGCACTCCACAACTGCGCCTGTCGGCCGGGAAGCAAAACGCTTATTTCTCCTCATGCAGGATTATTTTCAGTGGCCACTTCTCAAGCACCGCGGCAGAGCAGTCGCCACCCGGCAGGACTTTTCGCTCAAGCTGTTGCCTGCCGGCGAAACCCGACTTGCCTGGCTGGACTTGCCTCCGCCACCGCCGCCTCCCCCTGCTCCGGAAACCCGCTGTGAAGAACTATTCAGAATCGTTTCTAAAATGCCCCGCTTGCCGGGCTGTGAAGAGGTAGCGGAGGAAGATCGTCTTTCCTGCACACAGGAGAAACTGATCGCCTATTTACAGCCGAAACAACGCTATCCGCAACAGGCATTGGCCAATCAGAAGGAAGGACTGGCGATCGTTTACTTCGTAGTGGAGAAAAACGGCAGCATCAGCGATATTGCACTGGCACGGGACCCCGGCTACGGCATGGGAGACGAGGCCCTGCGGCTGGTCCGGCTGCTTCCGCAAAACAATATCCGCTTCAGCCCGGCTTCACACCGCGGGCGGCCGGTACGCGTGCAGTTACAGCTTCCGCTCCGGTTCCGGCTGTGCAGGCAGGAATAGGATGGCGGGGATTGACATTCCTCACCCGCCCCCCGCTTGCTTTTGGTTACCTTCCCGCCCCGGCTGCGCGCTGTCCGCCGCCGGCCGAGATTTAAGGCTTACACTATGGCAACCCATACAGAAGGGCTATATTTGAAGCCAAACCAAAAGCAAGCGACCTATGGCACGCCCGGATTTTAGCCAAGCAACACTGGACTTTAACGCGCTGCAGGGCGACACCCCTTCAGCCGAGAACTGGAATACGCCGGAAAAGATCGAGGTGCCGCCGGCCCTCGGCCCGGAAGCAACGAAAGGGATGAAGCACCTGAGCTACGCAGCCGGACTGCCCCCCTACCTACGGGGCCCGTACAGCTCCATGTACACCATCCGCCCGTGGACCATCCGGCAGTACGCCGGCTTTTCCACCGCCGAAGAGAGCAACGCCTTCTACCGCCGCAACCTGGAGCAAGGGCAGAAAGGCCTGTCTGTCGCTTTTGACCTGGCCACCCACCGGGGGTACGACTCTGACCACGAACGTGTATCCGGAGACGTAGGAAAAGCCGGTGTAGCCATCGATACCGTGGAGGATATGAAAACGCTGTTCGACCAGATTCCGCTCGATAAGATGTCTGTTTCCATGACGATGAACGGAGCGGTCATCCCGGTCATGGCCTTTTACATCGTAGCGGCAGAAGAGCAGGGCGTAAAGCCGGAGCAGCTTAGCGGGACCATTCAGAACGACATCCTCAAGGAGTTCATGGTGCGCAATACTTATATCTACCCGCCCTTGCCTTCGATGCGCATCATCGCAGACATCTTTGAGTACACCGCAAAGCACATGCCGCGCTTCAACTCCATCAGCATCAGCGGCTACCACATGCACGAAGCAGGGGCTACCGCCGATATCGAGCTGGCGTACACCCTGGCGGACGGGCTGGAATACATCCGTGCCGGTATGGCAGCGGGCCTGGGAATAGATGACTTTGCGCCCCGCCTGTCGTTCTTCTGGGCCATCGGCATGAACCACTTCATGGAGATCGCCAAGATGCGCGCCGGCCGCATGCTGTGGGCAGAGATCGTAAAACAGTTCAACCCGCAGAACCCTAAATCCATGGCGCTGCGCACCCACTGTCAGACCTCCGGCTGGAGCCTGACGGAGCAGGACCCATTCAATAATGTAGGCCGCACCGCTATAGAAGCCACCGCTGCTGTACTGGGCGGTACGCAGTCCCTGCATACCAACAGCCTGGACGAGGCCATCGCGCTGCCTACCGATTTTTCTGCCAAAATTGCCCGCGACACGCAGATTTACCTGCAGACAGAAACGGATATGACTAAAGCCGTGGATCCCTGGGGCGGCTCTTACTACGTGGAATACCTGACCGATCAGCTCACCAAGCGAGCCTGGTCGCTGATTCAGGAGGTGGAAGAGCTGGGCGGCATGGCCAAAGCCATTGAAGACGGCCTGCCCAAACTGCGTATCGAAGAAGCAGCTGCCCGCAAACAAGCCCGCATAGACAGCGGGAAGGACCAAATCGTGGGCGTAAACGTGCTGCGGCGGGAGGAAGAAGACCCGATTGACATCCTGGAAGTGGACAATACCGCGGTCCGCGACTCCCAAATCCGCAGCATCAACAAGATTAAGGAAAGCCGGGACGAAGCGGCTGTACAAAAAGCACTGGAAGACATCTACGAATGCGCTAAAAGCGGCGAGGGCAACCTGCTCGCCAAAGCCGTGGAAGCCGCGCGCCACCGGGCTACGCTGGGTGAAATCTCCTACGCGATGGAGCGGCAGTTCGGCCGTTTTGTGGCACAGACTAAATCTGTTTCCGGAGTATACTCCAGCGAGATCAGCAACGATGAAGCTTTCCGGCAGGCCAAAGCACTGGCCGACCGCTTTGCGGAGCTCGAAGGCCGCCGCCCCCGGATTATGATTGCTAAACTGGGGCAGGACGGGCACGACCGGGGCGCTAAAGTCATCGCTACGAGCTTTGCCGACCTCGGTTTTGATGTCGATATCGGCCCGCTGTTCCAAACGCCGAAAGAAGCAGCCCGGCAGGCAGCGGAAAACGATGTCCACATTCTTGGCATCTCTTCTTTGGCAGCCGGCCACAAAACGCTGGTGCCCGCTACTATGGAAGCCCTGGCTGAAGTTGGGAGAGAAGACATCATGGTAGTCGTTGGGGGGATTATCCCGGCACAAGACTACGACTGGCTGTACGAGCGGGGCGTTGCCGGCGTATTTGGCCCCGGCACACAGATTGCCAAAGCAGCCGGACAAATTTTGCAGGTATTGATTGAAGACACTGAGGAAGTCGCGTAAAACTAAACGACTATGAGCCAATTCACGCACCTCGATCAGGAGGGCAACCCCAATATGGTAAACGTTGGAGAAAAAGCCGTCACCCGACGTATGGCCCGGGCCCGCAGCGTGGTGGTGCTCGGGGATGAAATCATGGACCAACTGGAGCATGAGGAGCTGCACACGAAGAAAGGGCCGGTCTTCCAAACCGCTATTCTTGCCGGTATCATGGCCTCCAAAAAAACAGGGGAGCTGATCCCGCTCTGCCACCCGCTGAGCCTGGACAACTGCGATGTGGAAATCCACGTAAATGAGGCGCGGGAAGTCATCATTGACTGTACCGCACGCGTTACCGCTAAAACAGGAGTGGAAATGGAAGCCCTCACCGGAGCTACGGTGGCTGCGTTGACGGTGTACGATATGTGCAAAGCTTTTTCCCACGACATTCTGATCAAAGAGACAAAACTGATGGAAAAACAAGGCGGCAAACGGGATTTCAAGCGGCAGGAATAGGGACACACTCCCACAACTTTATTATCTTATTCGGCTCGTGCAAAACAATCCGCCCTACAATTGTTTTTTGTTTTGCAACACACTTCAAACCAATCGGCTGAACTATGGCAGAAAACGATAAGCAACATCAGAAACACGCCAAGCTGGCGCGACCCGACTACGGCTACTTCCACCGCCGGGAATGGGCTATTCTGGGTACGCCCTGCGGCAATATTCAGCGGCTGGCGTACGCAATTATCGACCGCCTTAGCGATTTGTACGAAGTGGGCTACGTAGACGCCGACCACAAAAGCGCTGATGACGAGGAGGGGCTGCCCGATGCCATGCAGCACGGAGCGAGCATGGTGTATACCGACAGCATATCCCACCATCGCTTTGAATTCAAGGCTGAACTCGATTCCTACCATTACCGGCAGCATTTTAACGCACAAGACGCCGTCATCGTCAATGGCAACCACTTCCCGGCCAAGCGGCAGATAGTAGTGGTGGATCCGAAAAAAGAAGATTCCCTGCGCCGCAAGCTGGACCGGCTGACCGATGTACGCCTCATCCTGCTGGCGGATGGCGTCCAGGAAGCTTTCCCCTGGCTCAAGGAAGCACTCGAAGGCTTCAATAACATCCCGCAGATGAAGCTGGAAGACGATGCCGGCATCCCGCTTTTCATCGAAAAAGAACTCAACGCGGCGCCTGCCCCCCTCTACGGCCTGGTGCTCGCGGGCGGCCACAGTCAGCGCATGGGCGAAGACAAAGGGCTCATCGAATACCACGGCATGCCGCAACGGGACTACGTCAGGCAGCTCATCAACCACTACTGCCAGGAAACCTGGTTCTCCTGCCGGCCTGATCAGGCAAATGAACTGGAAAACCCATTGCCGGACACCTTCACCGGACTGGGCCCCTACGGCGGCATTTTATCTGCCTTTCGGCAAAAGCCGGATGCTGCCTGGCTGGTGGTTGCCTGTGACCTCCCCCTGCTGGAGGGCAGCACGCTCTCCCAGCTGGTCGGCTACCGCAACGCATCGCGCGTAGCTACTGCCTTCAACAGCCCCACGACAGAGTTTCCGGAGCCGCTCATTACCATTTGGGAGCCCCGGGCATACCCGGTATTGCTGCAGTTTCTGGCACAGGGCTACTCCTGCCCGCGCAAAGTGCTGATCAATTCAGATGTGGAGCTGCTGGATGCAGAACAGCCGGACACGCTGCGCAACGTCAACACCCCCGAAGAGAAGGCAGAAGTACAGGAAATCATTAAGCAGAAAGTCGACGGATGACCACGGCCTTTTGGGAAACCCTCTGGCTGACCTTTCAGCTGGCGGCTACCACTACCTTCTTCCTCATTCTGATCGGAATCCCTATAGCCTATGCGCTGGCGCACAGCCGCAGCCGCTGGAAACCGTGGCTGGAAGCTCTCATCAGCATGCCCCTTGTCCTTCCGCCTACCGTCCTGGGCTTTTATTTGCTACTGGCCTTCTCGCCCCGTTCCGCTCTGGGCAGCTGGCTCGAATCTGCGCTTGGCCTGCAGTTGGTATTCACCTTCCCGGGCCTGGTGGTCGGCTCCATCATCTACAGCCTCCCGTTTATGGTACAGCCGGTGCAGTCTGGCTTTGAGAACCTGCCGGGCAATCTCACAGAAGCAGCCTATAGCCTGGGCAAATCCCGCTGGCAAACACTCACCCGGGTACTGCTGCCCAATATCAAGCCTGCCCTGCTCACAGGGCTGGTGCTTTCTTTTGCCCATACGGTGGGAGAATTTGGCGTCATCCTGATGATTGGGGGGAATATCCCGGGACACACCCGAGTGGCTTCTATTGCGATCTACGATGAAGTGGAGGCGCTCAACTACGGCCTGGCCAATCAGTATGCGCTGGCGCTCGTCGCTTTTGCGTTTTTCATTTTGGTACTCGTCTACAGCATCAACCGCCGGGCAACGCGCGCATTGCTCTGACTGCCCTTTTGCCGTATTTCTTCCTGCTGATTCGCCTGATCATTTTAGCTCCCGACCGGTTTATCAGGGTATTGGCACCCTGGATTCCCAAAATTGGAACCACAATCCGCCACTGGGAACAATTACGCTATACCTAAATTCATAAAAACCTGACTATCATGGCCTCGCTTTTTTGGCACAACTTTGGCAATAACTAAAGCAAATGTGAAAATGACGCCGCAAACGAGCGGCTTAAGATCGGGTCGGCAAAAACTAGGCAACTTTTTTTCTACAAGGGGAATAAAAAGCTTTGAGAGGCTAGTTAAAGCCGGTCTTTTTAATAATGATCTCAGACCTCATAAAGCCAGAGCAAGACACGCTCCGGCACTCAGGAAACAGGATTTAATGGGTTTTTAGGTGTTTTCGAGGGTCAGTAGACCAGTTTTCAATTACTGAAGTCAAAAAACAGGCTTTTCCCGCTTTCGAGCTGGAAATAGCCGGAACTACAAGAAGTGTAGTATTTATTGCTTTGGGATACTACTTCAGTAAGAAAATGGGAAACTGACCCTCTTTTTTTACGGCTTCCCGAAATAATCCTGATAGATATTTTTGCGGGGGTAAAACCCCGCATATACAGCAGGGTACATCAACACACTCACTAGTTTATTTGGCCCCCGGTAGGTGATATCATCTACAATCAAAGAGGTGTGCTCCGTCAGTTTCCGCACAATGTGTTTATGCCGCCAGTAGCGGAGTGGAAACGGGAGTTTCACCCCTTCATCCACAAAGTAAGCTTCTTCTTCATCCACTCCATCTTCCGTAATATCGCTGATCCAGTCGGCGCGGATCGGGCTGAGAAAGCGCAGGTGCACCTGATCCCCCTTTTTGGAACCGGTAAATTTCACAATTTCAATCTTGCCCTGCTTCGGTGCCAGCGCTTCAAACAGCTGCCGGTCGAACCGCTGCATGATATCCCGGTAGTTTCCCTTTACCTCTGCTGTTAGTTTGATATTCATCTCTTATAATTTGCTTTCTGCACAACGGCCATGCGCTGCCAGGGTTCACCATTCCGGCAGGGCAATTTCCACGAAAACCGGCAGGTGGTCGGAGGGCAGCCAAAAGGTGCCTCCATGCAGCTGATCAAAGCGGCCCCGCCGGTGGAAATGGCGGAGCACTCATTATCCGGATTCGGTTGCCGGCTGCCATCCGTGCGGCAGTGCATAAAACAGGAATAAACAGGCTTTAAGCCAAAAGCTCATACGGTAATATTTTTCCCCTAAGATACGAGTTGCTAATTTTGCTTTGCACCAAACGCCATTGAAAATGCCTCGTACACTTTTCCTTCTCCTGATTGGCCTGGTACTCCTTATCCCTGCCACCCTGCAAGCACAGCAGCAGGAAGCTCCGCCCATAACCCTGGAGACCCCCTACAACGCCGCCTACGTACACCTCTACTATCTGCAGCCGGACTCCTACCGCCCGGCGCTGGCCGCCCAGGCACTGCCCGAAACAGGGGACAGCCTGCAGCGGGTACGCCTGGCCATCAAGCTGAAGCAAATTTACGACGGCAAGGGCCTGTACATGCGCTTTAACCGCATTCCGCGCGAAGCGGACTACCTCGACTCCACGGTCATGCAGGCGGTATTCACGCCTTTCCCCAATGAGCTGCCGCAGGTATACCTGGAGAGAGACGGCGATCAATGGCGCTACTCCGAAGAGACGGTCACCAAAATCGACGAGCTGCACGAGGAGGTCTATCCTTTCGGAGCCGACCTGCTGATGCGGCTGGCGCCCATAGTGGGAGAGCGGGAAATCCTGGGCCTGGAAGCCTGGCAGCTCGTCGGCCTGCTCGTCATCCTGCTGCTGGCCATTGGAGTGCACTTTGTGCTTAGCCGGGTGCTGCGGCCCATTGTGCGCAAGCTCAGCCATTCCCGCCTTTACCCTGCGCTGGTACCGCCCGAATTGGTCTGGACGATAGCGCGGCTCGTGAGCGTACTGGTCGTGCTCTGGCTGATCAAACTATTCCTGCCGCCGCTGCAGCTGCCCATCGAAGCCTCCAATTTTGCCATCGTAGTCATCCGCATTATATCATTGCTGCTTGTAGTGGCTATCCTGCTGCGCGCGCTCGACGTGGTACTGCTTTACGCAGAAAAAGCAGCGGAGCGCACGGAAAGCAAAATGGACGAACAACTGCTGCCCGTCATTAAGCGCGGCGTTCAGTTTCTCATCTTCGCCGGTGCCATGATACAGGCTCTGCGGCTGTTTCAGGTGGACATCACCACCCTTATCGCCGGCATCTCTATCGGCGGCCTGGCCATTGCACTGGCCGCTCAGGATACCATCAAGAATCTTTTTGGCTCCCTGACCATTTTCCTGGATAAGCCTTTCCAGATTGGCGACTGGATCAACTTTGGCGGCGTAGATGGTACGGTGGAAGAGGTTGGCTTCCGTTCCACGCGGGTACGCACCTTCGCCAATTCACTGGTGTATGTGCCCAATGGCAAGCTGGCGGATATGGTAGTGGACAATTTCGGGCTGCGTAAGTACCGCCGCTACAGCACCACACTCTCGATCACCTACGATACTCCTCCGGAGCTGATCGAGCAGTTTGTCAAAGGGCTAAAAGGGATTGTGGCCAAGCATCCGGATACCTGGAAAGACTTTCACGAGGTACGCCTCAACGGCTTCGGCGCCCATTCGCTGGACATCCTGTTTTATATCTTCTTTGATGTGCCCACCTGGTCCGAAGAAATCCGGGCACGCCATGAAATCATGCTCGAAATACTACGGCTGGCTAAAGCGCTCGGCGTACGCTTTGCTTTCCCGACACAGACGATGCACGTGGAAGAATTTCCCGGCACTACGCCCACTACGCCGCACTATCCGCAGACACAGGAAGAGATAGATGCACGCATGAAAGCCTATGCCGCTCACTCCAGAATGGCGAATGGTAAAGGCAAAAGCCATTAACAAACAGCATTGCAGGTTTTCGTGAGGTGTATACCGGGCTGAATGCCTAAATTAGTACTCTTGATCTAACCAATACATTTTTTCAAATGAGAGTACTGATTGCATATTTGACGATGATAGCCCTGCTGCTATCGGCACCTCTGTATGCCCAAAAGAAAAAAGGAGCAGGCGATACGGAAGCGCAAAAGCACTATCTGGAAGAAGCAGCGCTCGGCGGCCTGCAATTCCGCTGCATAGGCCCGGCCCTGACTTCCGGGCGGATTTCCGACTTTGCTGTACACCCGGACAACCGGGCGGTGTATTACGTAGCCACTTCCTCCGGCGGTGTCTGGAAAACCGAAA
>CAJXXJ010000035.1 GCA_913062745.1 uncultured Phaeodactylibacter sp. | reverse complement strand
GATGGCGTCATCACCGTTGAAGAAGCCAAAGGTACCGAAACTTACGTGGACGAAGTGCAGGGCATGCAGTTTGACCGCGGCTACCTCTCGCCGTACTTCGTGACCAACACGGAGCAGATGATTACCGAGTACGACAACCCGTTCATCCTGATCCATGACAAAAAGATATCCAATGTAAAGGATATCGTGCCGGTGCTGGAGGCCGCTGCCCGCGACGGCCGGCCGCTGCTCATTATTGCAGAGGACATTGAAGGCACGGCACTGAGCACTCTGGTAGTCAACCGCCTGCGCAGCACCCTGCAGGTAGTGGCGGTGAAAGCTCCGGGCTTTGGCGACCGCCGCAAAGCTATGCTGGAGGACATCGCTGTACTGACCGGAGCAACGGTAATCAGCGAGGAGCGCGGCTACAAGCTCGAAAATGCGAGCATCGACCAATTGGGCACCTGCGAAAAGATCAAGGTGGATAAAGACAATACCACCATCGTAGGGGGTGGCGGCGATCAGGAAATGGTGAACGCCCGTGTTAATCAGATCAAACAGCAGATTGAAAACACCACCTCTGACTACGACCGCGAGAAACTGCAGGAGCGCCTGGCTAAACTGGCCGGTGGCGTAGCGGTGCTGCACGTGGGCGCTGCCACTGAAGTGGAAATGAAAGAGAAGAAAGACCGCGTGGATGATGCACTGCACGCTACCCGGGCGGCGGTGGAAGAAGGTATAGTGCCGGGCGGTGGCGTAGCTTATGTCCGTGCTATCGGTGCTCTGCGCCAGGTGAAATTCGAAAACGAGGATGAATTCATCGGTGCCGGCATCGTAAGCAAAGCGCTGGAAGCTCCGCTGCGTACCATTGCACAGAATGCCGGCATAGAGGGTAGCGTCGTACTGCAAAAAGTACTGGACGGCAACGGTGCTTTTGGCTACAACGCCCGTACTGATGAGTACGAAGACCTGAAGGCAGCCGGCGTTATCGATCCGGCGAAAGTAACCCGCGTAGCGATTGAGAACGCTGCTTCTATCGCCGGCATGGTGCTCATGACCGAATGCACAATCCATGATAAGCCGGAGAAGAAAGAGAACAGCCCGGCTGGTATGTACGATGACATGATGTAAGCATGAGTGCTGAATGCTGCCACACAAGCCCTGGTTTCCCGTGGAAGCCAGGGCTTTGTCATTTCAAAAAGATTTGAGCACATTTAGACCGTCACATCTTGCTAAGATTTATTTTAAATTCCAATGAGGATATTGTAAATTTATCCCCGCTCTGTTGACATGAATCCCCATCAATCCATTTCCTGCTTAAAAATTTAAGGGATCGAAAAAATATGCACACGCAGATGACAACGAAATACTGCATACTCGTCGTCGAGGATGAAACTTCTATCCGGGAAACACTGGAAGATATCCTATTGGCTAAAGAATACGAGGTAATCAGCTTGGACAATGCTGAGGACGCCTACCTGCACCTGCTCAACCATCCTAAAGATATCGACTTAGTACTCAGTGACGTCATGCTGCCTGGCCGCAGTGGCCTTGACATGCTGGAATCCCTGCGCGGCAAGCCGGAATTTGACCTTACGCCGATCATCTTGCTGACGGCCAAGGTGGAAGAAGAAGACGTACGCCGGGGTATACGTACCGGTGCGGACGACTACATTCGCAAGCCTTTCAAGACACAACACCTCTACGAAGCTATTCACACGCAACTGGAGCGGTATCAGAAACTCAGAGCCACTCAAAACAAAATACTGGATACCGTGAACGTGCAGGATGACCTGCTGGAAAGCATCGCTGTCATCAACAGCCACTGGGTGCGGGCACCGCTCACCAATATTTTTGCAGCGCTGGACATGGCCGACGAACAGGGCAAAGAGCTTACCGGCGACGACCGGCGCTACATGCGCAGTCAGCTCAACGCTTTGGACGAAATGCTCAAAGCCGTTGCTGCCCGCGTAAACGGACACCGATCCGGGGATAGTTTCCGCTTTAGGGACCTCAAGCTTCCTTTGGAAAACACCCGGGTTTTCGCAGTGGATGATGACAGCATGCAACTGACCTTGCTTAAATTCCTGTTTCGCAAGCACCTGCCCGAAGCCATCCTCCGCACTTTCTCCGATCCGGAAGAAGCACTGACGGCTATACTGGACGAAGATAGCCGCCCGCACCTGATTATTTCCGATATCAATATGGGGGATATAAGTGGGTTTGACCTCATTGACCGCCTGCAGGAAGCTGATGTAGTGCTCCCATTCTTCATACTCACAAGCAGTATGCACGCTGCTGATATTGAACGGGCCATGCAGTATAAAAATGTTTATCAGTTTTTACATAAACCCATCGACGGGCATAAGCTGCGGCAGATATTCCAGCCATCCTCCCAGCGAAGCGGCAGCATGCAAGCCTGGATGAGTGCCAACCCCTGACCTGTGCCTACTTCGTTTGCCACCCTACAGAATCTCCGCGCGCTTATAGAACAGACCACTGCCGGAGCGGATACCCCTTACGCCATCACCAATCAGGACGACTATATTTTCGCCAATAGGCCGCTACTACAGTGGTTAGGGCTGGAGGATGTCACGCGCATTTCCGAAGCGGAGCTACAGACATTTTTCACCGCGGCCAGCAAAGAGCAGCTGAAGGACGCCCTGGGTAAAATTGAGGCGACCCGGCAGCCGCAGTCTTTGCCCTCCTGCCGGCTAAAGAACAATTACGGTGAATCCTACACTTTTACGCTGCAGTTATTCCGCTTTGCTACCCTAGAAAAGGTGCACCTGGTCTACCTCTTTCAGGATGTGTCGAAGCCGGCCAGCCAAATCGCGGAAGACCATCCGGTGCGGAAATACATTGACCAACAGCCCAAACAACCTCTTACTATAGAGGAAGTCCGGCAAAATGTCACTACAGCTGATTACGAACAGTTAGTCAACGAAGCACTGGGCGGCATTTGGTTTATAGACATTCAAGAGGGCAGGGAATACAACAGCCCCGGCTTCTGGAACTTGCTGGGTTATGAAGCGGGTGATTTCAATTCCTGGAAGCAAGTGCTGCTGGAAGAGGATTACAGCGCGGCTGAAATGACAGCCGAAGCGTACGCAAAAAGCGGTCCAAAACGCGCACACCGGGCTGTTTTCCGCTACCGCGCGCGGGATAAAAGCATCAAGCACATTTTAAATGTTGGACAAACGCTTAAGCGGGACGAAGCAGGAAGGCCCCTCATGGCCTTCGGCTTTTTCGTCGATATCACGGAACAGGTACAGCTTCAGCGGCGCCTTGCTCAGACGATGCGATCCCTGCAGGTACAGCGCAATCATACACTGGCTATGTTTAACGCATTGCCCGAGATTGTTATGATTGCGGATAAAACAACCGGCAAAGTCATAGATTGCAATGACGAAGCAGTGTACAAAACCGGATATGAAAGGACGGAGCTTATCGGCATGCACTACAGCAGCCTGCATCCGAAAGGAGAACAGGAAATCGGCCGGCAGTACTTCTTCCGGAATGATGCCCGCTTAATGCGTATCCCCAACGTCACACTGATTACCAAAGATGGCAAAACCTTTCCCACGACCTTCTCCCGTACTATTTCAGAGCTCGATGGCAAAGCTGTGTATATCAGCATCTTTTCCGACCTGAGCAAGCTGCGGGAAGCACAGCAGCGCCTGGCTGACAGTGAACAGCGCTACCGGCAGATCATTGAGCATTCCAGCGACTACATCACCATATCCAACCACCGCTTTGAAAAAGAATGGGTCTCCAAAAATATGGTAACAGAGCTGGGGTACTCCAGAGAGGCTATGATTGGCAAGACGATGAAGGACTATGTACATCCCGATGACATTCCCCTTCTGGAAAAGGTATTCGATGAAGACCTGAAGGCCGGCAAAGATCGCGTGCGCTTCCGGTGCCGGATTAAAAAAGCGGATGGCAGCTACATCACTACGGAGAGCACCTCTGTATTCCTGACTGACGAAAATGGCTTGCCTAAGATATACACTTACCGTAAAGATGTCACTAAAGAAGAGGAACTGGAAAGACAGCGGGAAGAAATGGCGCAGCTCAAAAGCGAATTTGTCTCCATGGCCAGCCATCAGCTGCGGACCCCCATGGCTGTTTTCTCTGCAAACCTGGAGCTGCTGGAGCAACTGCCGGAAGCGAAGCAGCCTCCTTTTGACCGTATACTGAAACGGCTGATGCGGGAATCGGACCGCATGGTCAACCTGGTTGACGAGGTACTGCTGGTGAGCCGAATTGACGAAGGCACGATGGAGGGGGCCGACCGCCAGCCTCTGGACCTCTATGAGTTCCTGCAGGATATCTGCCACGAAGGGCTTTGCCAGTCGGATACTAAACCCATTACCCTAAGGCTGGACTGCCAGCCCGGAGAAGCCATCGTCACGGTTGATGAAGCGCACATCCAACACATCCTGCTGAATCTGATCTCTAATGCTCAAAAGTATACGCCGCCGGATAGCCGAATGCCCGAAGTAACGCTTTCCGTAAAGGAAACGCAACACGCGCTGATCAGGGTACAGGATTACGGTATTGGCATCCCCGAAGAGGACCAGGCAAAGCTGTTTGCACAGTTCCGGCGGGGCAGCAATGTCAAAAACATCCCGGGCACGGGCCTGGGCCTCTATGTGGTTAAACGTTTTGCAAACCTCAACGATATTCAACTGCGACTGGAGAGCCAAATAAAACAAGGCACCCGGATAGACCTGTACATCCCAATAACCGAATAACTAATTAATGCCCAGTAAATTATGTACGATAAAAACACAACCAACCCTCCGAATGCACTCGCAGCAACCTCTTCTGCGGAAGGCTTCCGGACCCTTTTTGATTTACTGCCGGAGATGGTCTTTGTAGCTGACGAGGAAAGTGAACAACTAATAGACTGCAATCAGGCTGCCCTGGATAAACTGGGGTATCAAAGAGAGGAGCTCATCGGGCAGCCTCATACGATTATCCACCCTCCGGAAAATAAGGCCCTGGTAGCAGAAGGGTTTCGGCAGCGTACACCCGCCAAAGGCGACTTCATCGCGGAAGTTGTCACCAAAAACGGGGAGCGTATTTCTGTACAAATTACCGACTCGTGTGCTATGGTCGACGGCAAGAAAATACGGCTCGCCATCTTCTCTGATAAGACCCGGCTACTACGTGCCGAGCAGCGCCTGGCTAAGCGGGAAAAACAGTACCGGCAGCTGGTACAGCACTCGGCTGATCTGATTACCATCAGTTCAGAGGATATGAAACTGCTCTGGGTATCGGATAATGTAAAGAGTATGATGGGCTTTGATAAAGCCGAGGTGATGCAAACTTCTTTTTTGGATAAGTTACACCCCCACGACTTGCCTTGGGTCAGCACCTACGCATTGGAAAAAATGGAGTCCGCAGAAAAAGAATTTGAATACACCGCGCGCTTCCTCCACAAAAGCGGTCACTACAAATGGCTGAAAAACCATTCTATCCGGCAGGAAGAACCCGATGGTCAGGTCATCTGGCTCAATTACAGCCGGGATATCACGGCAGAAAAACAGCTGCAGGAAAAAAAAGAAGAGATTGCCCGCCTCAAAAGCGATTTTGCCTCCATGGCCAGCCATCAGCTACGGACGCCGATGTCTGTCTTCGCCACCAACCTGGAGCTGCTTGAAAATATACAGGACCTGAAGTCGCCCCTGGGGCAACGGGCAATGAATCGCATGCGGACCGAGTCTGATCGGATGATCGCCCTGGTGGATGACGTACTGCTGGTAAGCAAACTGCATGCGGAGCAAGGCCTGAGTGCCGACCGGCAACCCCTTGAGTTGACAGAAGAATTGCAGGACATACTGGCAGCCCTGCCCCCGGAGGCCTCCGAGCGCCCTCCGGTACTCAAGGTAGAAGTCGAAAGCGCGCCCGTGCAGGCGGACAGCAAACAACTGCAACATTTGATTGGCAACATCATCGGTAATGCCTACAAATACTCCGTGGGTAAACCTGCCCCTGAAATCTGCATCCACAAAGATGATAAAGAGCAGGTACAGCTTTCGGTGAAAGACTTCGGCATAGGGATCCCCCGGGAAGACCTCCCCCATCTTTTTGAGCAATTCCGCCGGGCCAGCAACGCGAACGGGATTGTCGGTACTGGCCTCGGGCTCTACATCGCCAGGCGCTTTGCAGAACTCAACCAGATTGACATCAGTGTGGAGAGCCAGGAGAAAATGGGTACTACTTTCACGCTCACTTTTCAATCATGAACACGATGCAAACTAAACCCATTGAGACAAAAACAGACCCAAAACAGCTGCTGTCCCTGCTGGAATCCATTACGGAAGGGCAGCGCCGGGGCATCAGCCTGATGCGCAAAGCTGACGGGCAGCACTTCTGGGGGGACCGGCTCCGAAGGATGATACACACAGAGCCAGATCATCAGCTGCAGCCGGGCACAGACACCTATCTGGCCTGTACGCAGCCCGCTTACCGCCCCACTCTGCTCAGTATTTTCTCTCCGGAAAACACCGAAGCCCACCCCGCTGTCAGCATCGTGCTTAAGAACGGTAAGCAGATACAGCTGAGCCGGTACTCTTACGGTTCGGAGGAAGCTGTATTTTGGGTATACGCCTGGCAGCAGCTTGGTTCCTCTTCCAGGGTGGGCCATCGTCCTGATGCGCTCCATTTCCCACTTTCCGGCGACCTGTACGAGGAGCTGCTGGAAGTCTCGCTGGCTGGTTTCTGGGACTGGAACCTCGTCACCAATTACGAATATCTCAGCCCCCGCTTCAAAGCCATACTGGGTTTTGCCGAGCACGAAATGGCTAACCATCCCAGCAGTTGGCAAAGGCTAATCTTTCCGGAAGATGCGGAGCATGTGCGTGCAGAGTTTGAGCGGCACGTGTCCAGCGGAGGAGAGTATCCCTTTCATGTAGAAACACGCTACCGGCATAAAAAGGGGCATACTGTACACATCCTCTGCAGTGGGCGGGTGATTGTATGGTCAGAAGATGGGCGGCCCCTGCGCGCTATCGGCACGCACGTAGACATCACAGAGCAGATAGCCATCCGGCATGAACTGGAAAAGAAAGAAGAACAATACCGGCAGCTCATTGAATACTCAGATGACCTGGTCGTCATCGCCAACGGGAAAGGCATCATAAGCTGGGGCTCCCAAAATATTGGCCCCCGCCTGGGCTACGACATCCGAAATGAAGTGATTGGAAAAAGCTTCCTGGACTTCCTCTACGAAGGTGATCAACAACGGGTAGGGCAGGAGATTCAGTCTTTTCTAAACCAACAACAGGAGGAGGCCCAGTACGTCAGCCGTTTGCGTTCCAAATCAGGGCAGCCCCGATGGTACGAAGTCAGCGTGCATATCTTCTACGATGAGCAGGGGATGCCTGCGAAAAGTTTCAGCTACTGCAAGGATATCCACGACCTGAAGCAGACCCAGCTTGAGCTGCAAGCCCGGAAAGAGGAATACCGGAGCCTGGTAGAGTACTCCGCTGATATTGTTGCAGTTTACGACGAAACGCTCCGTATATCCTGGGTATCTAACAATATAGAACGCCATTTTGGCTATAAGCCCGAGGAAGTCCTTGGTTTAACTTTTTCTGACTTCCTTCCACCGGATCAGGCTGACGAAGTTGCGCTGCAGTTCCAGCATTGGATCAATACCAGAGCTGAAGAAGCAAACTATACAGCCCAGTATCCCCTGAAAGACGGCAGCCTGCGGTGGTTCGATATTTATCTTCGTATTTTCTACAATGAGCAGGGACAACCGGAACGCATTATCAATTACTGCAAAGACATCCACGACAACCGCATTGCGCAGCAGGAACGGGAAGAGCTCACCCGCCTCAAGTCAGAATTTGTTTCCATGGCCAGCCACCAATTCCGTACGCCCCTGGCCGTATTTTCCAGCAACCTGGAATTAATACAGACCCTTCAGCAGTCTCAGGACCCGATTATGCAGCGCATTCTCAAACGCCTGGAGGTAGAATCCAACCGCATGATCCGGCTGGTGGATGACGTACTAATCGTCAGCCGTATAGATACGGAACAGAGCCCGGTGGAAAAAATCCGCATAGAGCTGGTCTCCTGGGTTCAGGCACTTGCCTCCGAAGGCATGGACGGTACCGATGAGCGGGAGATACAAATGCATTTCAATACGGACGAAGCTTACATAGAAGCCGACGAAGGGCAGCTGCAGCACATCATCCTCAACCTGGTGAGCAATGCTTTCAAGTATTCCCGGAGCCGGGAGGCACCTAAGCTGACTGTAGCTAAAACGGGAGACGGGCGTATACTGGTGGCTGTTCAGGATTACGGCATCGGCATTCCGGAAGAAGACCTGGATAACCTCTTCAAGCAGTTTCACCGTGGTTCCAATGTGAAAAATATTGTAGGCACCGGGCTGGGGTTATACGTAGTCAGGCGCTTTGCCGAGCTGAACGGCGTAGGCATCCAGGTGGAGAGTAAACTCAAGCAAGGCACCACTTTCACGCTTACTTTTCAGGCGGCGCAATAGTTTTTTAAAAAAATCCCCCCTTCCGCTCACGCTTTTACTGCTACCTTCGATAGTAGGAGTAAAAGCAGCATTTGATGCCGAAAACAACTTACCATACCGAAGAAGCGCTACGTGCCGCCTGCCTGCGGGGAGAGCGGCAGGCACAGCAGCAGCTGTACCAGCGCTACTACGGTAAGTTGCTGGGCATCCCGATGCGGTACACCGGCAAGGAGGAAGACGCCCGTGCTTTGCTGAACCAGGCATTTCTGCAAATTTTCAAAAGCCTTAAGGATTACAGTGAGCAAGGCAGCTTTATGGGCTGGATGTCTACCATCACCTTTCGGGTAACGATGGACCACCTGCGCATGGAGCAGCGCTACCGCGAACGCTATACATTGGAAGTACCGGAAACGGCCAGCCTGGGCAGCGAAATTGAGGGCAAGCTGGCTGCGGAAGATATTTTTCGCTGCATACAGCAATTGCCGGACCACCTGCGGGTGGTGTTCAGCCTGTATGTGGTGGATGGGTATCAGCACCCGGAGATAGCTGCCATGATAGGCATCAGGGAAGAAACTAGCCGCTGGCGGCTGCGCAAAGCCCGTCAGTTACTGCAGGCTGCTTTGAAAAAAGATTACTTAAACAACGATCAATCGGCATGAAAGAGGAGCTACAACCGTGGGAAGCAGAGGTGCGCCGGGTGATTGAGACGCACGAATTTGAGTACGAGCCCGCAGCCTGGGCTGGTATGGAGGAATTGCTGGATGGTGCTGCGCCGGTTGGCGGTAGCAAGGCTGGAAATTGGTGGGCAGGCGCCTGGAAATGGCTGCTGCCTGCCGGCTTGATACTGGCAGGGGGGATGTGGTGGATGGTGAGCCGACCGGCGCCGCCTTCATTGCAGGGTAGCTTGCCGGTAGGTACCGGAAAAGAGGAGGTTCAGCCTAATAAAGACAGAGAGGCTGATGCGATACTTTCAGACCTACCGGAACCGGAAGACACCTTTGCCCCAGGCAGGAGTGATATGGAGCCCGTCCCAACTATACCAGGCAGAAAATTTCGTGCTTTTACTACCGCTAATCCTGACTTGCCGGCAATACAGTTCGTCCTTCCACCGGAGGTGCCTCTGTTGCCTGCCCGTCCTCTCCCGAAGAAACTGTTACCTATGACTGTAAAGGAAGAACAACTGGAAATAGATTTTAAACGGAAGCGCAACCGAAAGTCGCTATTCCCGGAAATTTTTGAATCCTATTAAGGCAATTGCTAAAGACGTTCAGCCATGAGAAAATACCAATTGTTGTTCTGTTTCATTCTTTTCTCCCTTGTGGGGTTTAGCCAGGAAGCGCCCTTATCCAGATGGACAGTAGGGCTGGAAACTGGGCTCAACTTCAGGGTAAGCTGCCCGGATTGCCCATTTTTTGGCCATGATCAACTGGCAGATGCGATACCGGTTGCAGTACACACCGCTTATCGGTTGTTGCCATGGCTAAGCATGGAAGGTGCCGTTAGCTATCAGGCCGCGCGGTATAGCCAACTGGCAGGACTCAATTTGGGCACGGATATTTATGACCTGGCCTTTCGTTTGCCAGCATTGCACCTTACCGCAGGGCCAAAAGTTCAGCTCCGGATTGGGCAAGGCGATCTCGGGCTTGAGTATCGCATGGGGTTGCTCAATTACACTCAATCTGTGCGGGTACAAAGCAACTCGGAATACATTCAGCGCTTCAGCTACGACTGGCAGACCGCTATTGCAGAAGCCTGGCGCCTGAGCTATACCCACTGGCCTACTACCCGTATTGCTGTATCCATTAACTATGAGCTGTTCACCTCCCGAGGTGGGGAATACCTTAATCTGGATAACCGGTCGGCTAAACGTCTACCCGATGATAGCCACCTGCGGGGCGCCCTACAGCCTCCCAGCGATACATTTGGGTTTCACAACTTTCACTTTTCTAACCTCCTGATAGGGATCCACTATCGGCTGTAAAACCGTGAATGATGGAAAAATATCTATTCCTGCTGTCCATGGCATTGAGCTTTATTCTGCCTAATTCCAGCTTTGCCCAAACAGAACTTAGTGCCGGTCTGCGCCTTCAGGTACAGGCTCCGGTGGTGCACTGGCTGCACTTTGGGCAAGGCTCTGGGGCTTCAGCATGGGTGGCACTTCCACTTTCCACTCAAGGCAGCCTTGAGTTTTCGCTGGGCTATCAGCACTTTAGTGGCTACCAGCGTGGCTTGGTTACGGTCAATGAAGTCATTAACCCGTATGAATACCAGCGGTCCACACAAAACATACGACTTAATGGTATGACGTTTTTTTCGACTGATGTTGGCTACGCTTTTCGACTACCGGATAACCGGTGGTCTGCCAGCGTAGGTATTCGCATTGCTAGAATCATTGACGCTGAAGGTTTTCGGCAAACCCATAAGCAAAACCGCTCATATCGAATCGAAACTGCTCGCATCGCAGACCTCCTCAATGTTGATATTGACCAATCTTTTCAAAGCGGATCAGGAAGTTTCAGTACATCGACTCTAAACGAAGCACAGTTAAACCTTTACGATTTCGGATTGACCATGGCTTTACGGTACAGGCTTTTTAAAGGCTTAATGGCAGAAGCCGGCATTTACCAGGGATTTCTCAATAGATGGAGTGCTGACTATAGTGATCTGCAAGCGCTCTACGTTACCTCATTTTCCATTGGCTTATCTGCCCGGATTTTTTAAAACTCAGCACAATGAAACTAAAAGTACTTTTATTTGCTCTGCTGGCTATCGCATCCTGTCAGAAACCCACTGTAGAAGTCCGGGTTACCCAACAGAAAGCCCCGTTTTATTTCCGGTTTGAAGTAAAGGATACGATTTCGGAAGAGTATCAATTTGTTGATTATACGCTGGGAGACTCCGTGTTGATATTCGACCACCTGGACACCGGTTACCATCAACTTACCTGGCGCAATCGAATCGACGACATAAATGGTACCTATTATTTTCGTACGGGATTATCTGACATGCGCTTTGGGTCTATAATAAGAGAAGATCTTTTTGGGTTTGGCTTTGCAATACCTGGCTTAGAGCCTGGAAAAATTCCAACCCAAGCAATGGTCGAGGATTTTTTCTATCCGGGCCGTAGTATCCCCTTTGGCCTGGGGGCTGAAAAAGTGAATGCGCTTTTACGATTGCAAATTGGTAATCCTGCTTTTTCTTTTCCCTGCCAGACAATATTCCTCTACGAGCCCTACGGTGAACTACAAATCCAGGAAGTAGAAGATTACGAAATACAATACCGTACCTGGCCCGAGGAGACGCGCAAAGGCAAACGCATTACTTGCAGCTTTGAGGGGGGTATCGGAGCGGAATGGCGTCTATTGAGCCTCATCCCTAACACTGACAGGGCTATTGATTTGCGAAACGGAGAGGCGGCATTTTTTATTCCCTACGAGTAGGCCATCAGATGCACGCTATAAAACCAGAAGTTATGACAAGACTATTTCTAACTGCAGTACTGCTTTCTCTGCCAGTCTTTGGGTTGTTTGCTCAGCCTATTTCCTTCGGGCTCACCCCAAGGCTGGTCGCACCCATCGTAACCGATGCTAAAATCGGCCAGGGCTGGGGTGCAGAAGCCTGGTCCAAAGTCGAAATCGGCCCCGGCAACGGAGCAAGGTTGAAATTGGGCTACCAGCAAATTGGTGATTATAACAGCGCGGTGGAAACGAAACGTACCTACGTTTTTTCTGACCGTACTATCAGACAAACAGAGTTCGCAAGGATAAAAGGACTGGAAACCTGGTATGTGGACCTCTCTTTCTGGCAGTATACCTGGGACATCAAAAGCCGCTGGTCCTTTGAGCTGGGAGCTCGGTACAGTTTTTCCACTCAGGCCCGGGGAAGGTATGAATTAAGGCAATCTCTGGGCTTTGGATCAGGGCGGTTCAGCAGCAGGGGTTTTGATGAAGAGGTGCTCAGGAGGCATGACTTCGGGCTCCACCTTTCCGGCGCATTTGAGCTCTTCGATGGGTGCTGGCTGGAAGCACAAGCTTATCAGGGGTTGCTCAATCAATGGAAGGATTTTGAGGATTTCGAAGGCCCCACAGTTTATGTCACTACGCTATCTGTCGGGCTGGCTTTCCGGTTGTTCTAAAATCAGATCGATCTATGAAGAACTTACACTCCTTTTCACTGGCATTTGTGGTTGCTGCGCTGGCTTTAGGCTGTAAAAAGGAACCACCCCTGATCAGCTACGAAGAAATCTATGTCTCCCCTGTTTACACCCAGTTTGAATACCGGGATACGGGACAGGTCGATTACACCCTTCAGGAATACCGCCTGGGTAGTTTTCTGAATTCAGACACCCCTGTTTACCAATGGGACGAAAGGGTCAAAGTTACCAGTCGGGGACCAGCGCTCTTAGTCGACATCAGAGAACAGTCAGGCTGGAAT
>CAJXXJ010000034.1 GCA_913062745.1 uncultured Phaeodactylibacter sp. | reverse complement strand
ACGCCATATCCATCGGGTCGTCGCTGATGACTTCCACCATCACATTATCCACGTAGTCTCCGGACTCTGTAGTCACATCACCGGCAATCATACCGCTCGCAATCGTTTGCGGGCAGAGGCCGTTGTTATCCTGAATGGCTACCGCCGTCACACAGAAGGCGCTGTTGCCCGCTTCGTCCTGCGCCCAGAATTCGATCATCTGCGTACCTACATCTTCACAGGTGAAGGTAAGCTGAGCCGTAGGGGGTGGCGTACCGGCAAGCCCTGTGCCTACTTTGCGCAGGGTGAGCTGCAGGTCTTCATCTGCCGTACAATTGTCTGAGCTGCCGCCGTCAAAGGAAGAAGCGTTCAGCATCGCCAGGGTTTCGCCATCCATATCCGCCAGGTTCACCGACAGGCCCACGATACACACCGGGCTCGGTGCTTTCAGGTCTTCTACGGTGATTTCCACTTCACACTTTGAGGTGTTACCGCAGCGGTCGGATGCCACGTACTCCACGATGGTGGTACCCATCGGGTAAAAACCGCTTGCATTGCCGCCGCCTACTTCAGCGTGCGGAGAATCATTGGTCACCAGGATATTGGCATTACAATCGTCTACTTCCACATCCGGCAGGTTCACGTTGGCACCGCCGCAGCTGCCATCGATGCCCACCACCACGTTATCCGGGCAGTCGAGTACCGGCTTATTGATGTCTTCCACCTTGATGATTTGGACATCCGTGAAGCGCCCTCCGGAGCTGGGGTCTTCCGGGTCATACTGGCACCAGTCAATAATTACCCACTCGCGCAGAATCTTGTAACAGCCCGGGAAGGCGATGTTAAAGAACTCATCCGTATAATTAACCCCGACATCCGAGCAGGTCTCGCCGATCAGCTGCGGGTAGTCAAAGCCTTCCGGCAAATCCTCCGGGTCCGTCAGGGAGCCGCAGGTCGTTGCCGTGTAATCCTGTGGCCAGATGATGTTGTCCTCGCTAAAGGGGTTCTGGTTCACAGCAGTAATGGTTTGAATACAGCCATTCACATTACCCGAGGGGTCTACCGCTGTAAAGGTACGGGTGACTACGCCGGTGCCGCAGTTGCTGACTTGTACTTCTTCGGACAGGCTGACCTCAAAGCCGCAGTTGTCTGCTACGAAGGGGGTTCCGAATACATCGAGGTTGTCAAAATCCGTTGCACAGTCTACTACCGTATCAGAGGGGCAAACGACCGTAGGGGCGAGCTTGTCCTGTACTTCCACGCTGACCATACATTCCGTAAAGTGGCCGAAGAGGTCCCCACCGGGAATCTCCCGGGTTGGCGTTACCGGGCCGGTTCCGGGGTCGAGCTCGTAGACGCGCATGATAACCTGTATTTCCTCTCCTACTTCTTCACAGCAGAAATATACCCGGTCGTCAAACCATTCCTGGTAGCCGCCCAGGGGAGAATCATCCCCATTGGCTCCGTCACAGCCACCGGTCGTCATGCGGCGCGCTTTGAAGTACAGCTGCTCGGCACAGTTGTCGTTGCTGCCGTCGTCGAAAGTGATGGCGTTGATGCGTGAGACACCGCCGCTCGTGATACTTACCGTGGTCAAGTCTTCACAGACCGCGCTGGGTGGCTCGTCGTCTATTACATTCAGAGTGGTGGTACAGACTGCAGAGTTGCCACAGGCGTCAATTGAGGTGTACTGTATGGTATGCGTACCGACCGGCACGAAGGAGTGTGGCCCCAGGCCTACAGCACCGAAACTCGTACTCACGAAGAAGGTCGCATCACTATCGCAGTTGTCTACCACCTGCACAGAAGGCAGCGTGATATTAGCAAAGCAGAAGCCCGGATTGGTGGAAACGGTGATCGGCCCCGGACAGGTAATTGCCGGTGCTATAGTATCCACTACGTTGATAATTTGCAAATCTTCTGCCGTTTGGCCACTACAGCCTTCCATCACAGTCCAGTTGCGCTGCACCTGATATTCGATGCCCCCGCAGAGGGATAGCGTATCGTCCACGTAAGTGACCGTCAGCTCACAGCCATTCGTATTTTCCACAATCTCCCCGAACAGAAGCGGCTGCCCGGTGATATCGAGGTCAAGCGAACTCACATCACAGTCCAGCACCGTATCGGCCGGAAACTGCAGATCATTCAGGTCAGGGCGGTCCAGGTAAATCAGCTGTGTACAGGTAGACTGATTGCCGAAAGTATCCACTGCCGTCCATTCCCGCTCCAGCAGTGCAGTAAAGCTGCTGTCACAACCGTAGGGGGTGAACGTATCCTCGTAAGTAAGCGTGAAGGTATCGATACAGTTATTCGTCACCAACGGCAAGCCAACCGATGCTGCGCTTGTATCTGAAATACAGCTGATGGTATCTGCCGCACAGTCGATATCCGGGGGGATCAGGTCAACCGGGGTGATGAAGCTGTTGCAAAAAATGCCCGTCGTGACATCTGTGACCGTAACCGAAAGCGTATCCCCGTAGTAAAGCAGGGGATCGAATACCACAAAGTTGGTATCCGAAACGATAATGCTGTTCATCTCGTCGCGCACGGTAAGGATTTTATCCCCCGGGCAGATGACCGGGACTTCAAGCACACTTTCCGGAATCAACTCCAGCTCACAGTCCGCCGTTATGGGGATGGAAAGCGGAGCATTCGGATTGCCGCCGTTGCAGGCGAGGTCGCACTGCGCGGCCAGCGGCTGGGCCAGGAGAAAGGAGAGCACCATAGCCAGCGTGTACGCCAGCCCGGACAGGCAGCGCCGGGCGTGCCTGCGGTGCAGGTGAATAAATTGTTTCATTTTTTGATGTAGTTTATTTAGAAATAGAATTTCCGTAATTCAGACTGCCCGTTGGCTAGTCTGCCTGCCTTGCCTGCGGGCATACCGGTGGCTGTCCGCTGCATGGCAGATAAGTCTTGTGTTACGCCGGGAGAGCTCACTCCGGGCGACTGCAAAAAGCTGATCATGCAGGCGTACACAGCCGATGGGCTGGTACTGCCCCACCTATAATGCCGGCTTGCGCCACAGCCTGCCACTCCATTAGCATTGGAGAATAGCCAACAGCCTGCGCAGTCTTGTAGCAACCGGCAGGGCAGTTCTCCTTTCCCTTTTGAGCATACGAATGGCTCCACAGTGCATGCACGCATACTGTGTAAAGGGCAGAGGACTAGCCTGCGCAATTTTGAAAACACGAACACCGGGCAGGGAGCCTTTACAGACACCGGCCGGCTATGCGGAGCCGTTTGCGCAAGCAGACTGCCCCGCCGAAAAGGGGGGTAAGCTGCAAGCCTTTCGGCTTAGCAGCCCTGTAATGGTATGTAGCTGCCACCTGAAGGGCAGGGTCGCCTTGCATATGTTTGTAGCGGTTGCCCCGTTATGCCTGAAGCTTTTGCGCTTTGCCCTCCCCCCGCTTCCCGACGGGGAAATTGGCAACAACTCGCGGCTTAGACTTCCCGGCATACACTATGGACCCTAGCTACAGTGAATGCAACACATGCCTTTTGCCGGCTGTCCGGCTTGCTTCTGTGCAGGCCGGGCCAGCTGCGGCTATCTCAATTTTTGCTCTATAGGGTGCCAACCGGCTGTTAGCGGACAGGCAGGCCACAGGGTAATCCTGCTTTGCTACACACCTTCCGACAACACCGGAAATGCTTACCCTGAACTACCGGCCACAGCGGTGGCGGCATTTCAGTTCTTCATCTCTACCGTAGCTAAAACTGTGCCAAACTTGATTAAATGGAAAAGGACAGAAAAGAATAAAAAAAGCCCCCCTTCTAAAGAATAGAAGAGAGGCCATCCCAAAAACCGATTTAAGTATAAACTTTGAAACCGGCTCTTGTGAATCACATACAATCCAATCGCCTAGTCTTAGTGTCTGTTGAGGCCGGGCACTCGTCCCTGCTCAGACAACAGACACTAAAATGAGTGAAATCATTTATAAGTAATTTCACTTATCTCATTGCTTATACCACTTTACGGAATATTGATGCAGAAGGTTACAACTCTTGCCAGAGATTTTTTTGTCAAAACCTGCACCCTCCCCCGGAGCTTATCCCGGGGGAGGAGGCTCGTGGGTGCTTAAGCCAGGAGCCCGGACAGGCGTACAAAAGAACTACATCAAAATAGTCGTTGCGGGCACCGTTGTGCCGCTTTTATTCCGTGGGTGCTGAGGGCTGAGCCGCCGGCACCTGATCTTTAAGGTTTTTCATGAGACACCTTTCCGTCCGGAGACAGGGATGCCTGCACGAATGTATATACAGCAATTACCTTGCCAAATTACAATCGGGCTTGGGATCGATTAGTACCGGCGCTGCCGGTTAGACTTCTCCTTACGCTCAAAACTGAACAGGACGGTCACTTCGTGCGAGCCATCGTTGTACTGCTGGAAATCCTGGAAGAAGAGGTCATAGGTATAGTACAGCTGGAAGTCCGACAAGCGGGTACCCAGCAGCAGGCCCAGGCTCCCCAGTGAGCGGTACGACAGCCCAGCCGTCAACTGCTCCTGCAGGAAGGAAGCCTTCAGGTTGATATCTACCTGCGAAGGCACATCCCGTACATTGCGGATGAGCACAGAAGGCTCGAACACGAAGCTTTCGTCCGGCGCTGCGAAGCGGTGCGCAACGTAAAACATATAGTGCTTCAAAATCGGCTCGTTCTGTTCTTCCGGGCTCAGGTGGCCACGCACGAGGTTGGTAAATGTCAGGCCTACCGTAGTATTTTCGTTGAAGGTGCTGAATGCAGCAAGCGCAGCGTCGAAGCGCCCTTCGCCGGACAGGAAGTTCATGACCGTTTCCTCGTTCGGGATGAAGAAGGGGTTATCCATCACTGCGGGGTCGAGCGTCAGCTCCTGATATTGCATTTGAAAGCCGGCAGACAGCTTTACCTTTTCGCTCACATCAAAGCGAAATGCATAGTTCAGGTGGGCACGCAGGCGTTGCATTTGGGCAGCCGTCTCGGAAGAGATTCCCAGGCCGATGCCGAAGTTATCACCCAGCGGGCCGTTGTACTGGGCCGCAATTGTTTTCGGCGCATCTGCAAAACCGCTCCAGGTCGCCCTGGCGTTGAGCTGCAGATCATGCGTTTCGTTAAAGCCCGCCGCACTGGGGTTGATCAGGACGGGCGTCACATTATAATGCGTAAAGATCGATTCATCCTGCGCGTAAGTGCTCAGCTGCAGCAGGAAAAGGCCGGATAAGAGTAGAATTATTTTTTTCATAGGATCAAAATCGGTTGTGGGTGGAAGAATGAATAGTTAGGGGCTGCTCCGCTCATGCTGCGCAGCAGCCCCCGGAAATTATTCGTCGCGCAGAATAGTCAGTGAGCCTTTCTGCTGCTGCGGTTCGCCCGTGGGGTCTGTATATTCAAATACGTAGTAGTAAGCACCTGCCGGCAGTTCCGTGCCATCCGGCGTTGTACCGTTCCAGGTATTGTCGTAGTTATCCACCTCGAATACCAGCTGTCCCCAGCGGTTGTATACTTCGAGGTGGTTCTGCGGGTACTCGCCTACACAGAAGATGATGAACTCGTCGTTCTGCCCGTTGCCGTCATCCGGAGTAATCACTATACTTTCAGACAAGCACTCAAAGCGGCGGTCCATGACCTCAAAGGATGTAAGGGCGGATAGACAGCCATTTGCATCCCGCACCTGAACGAAGTATTCGCCCGGGCACTGGTCTACAATCTGTGCATCGTTATTATCACCCGGCACCGTGGTCCAGTTGAAGATGTACGGAGCGGTACCGCCTTCTGCCATGACCAGCAGGGCACCGTTGCATCCCTCGGTAGCGGGCTCCATTTCTACTGTCAGCTCAATCGGATCCGGGTTAGCGATTACAAAGTTGCCGGTTGCTTCACAGTTATTTTCGTCTACTACGGTTACCGTGTAGGCGCCCGGTGCCTGCATCGTAATGCGTTCTCCGGTAGGCCCGTGGCTCCAGAAGTAGTTGTAGGGAGACAAACCGCCTTCTATATCCACATTAATTGCGCCGTTATTCCCATCGTGGCAGCGTACATTTTGAACAAAGCCGTC
This sequence comes from uncultured Phaeodactylibacter sp., assembly GCA_913062745.1. Lineage (GTDB taxonomy): Bacteria > Bacteroidota > Bacteroidia > Chitinophagales > Saprospiraceae > Phaeodactylibacter. The sequence continues at coordinate 7,396 of CAJXXJ010000034.1, read as the reverse complement.
TACCCGCATAGAGTCCGGTGCAGTAAGGACCACTTCATTGGTCATCGCACAGCCCAGCTCGTCGGTGACGACAAGCTGATAAGTACCTGCAGCCAGGCCTTCGAGCTCTGCTTCCATGCCTACGAGCATCTGTTCTTCGTCCAGCCACTCATAAGTGTAGCCGGTGCTGCCGGTGGCTACTGCTCTTGCTGCGCCATCAGCTGCATCCGGGCAGCTTACGTCGAAGCCGTTGTAATCCGTATCCACAAAAGTTACGACCTCCAGCTCTGAAGAAGTTTCCACGGTAATTTCCAGCATAATGGTGTTGCCGGAAGGCTCTTCTACAATTACGGTGTAATTACCGGAAGTGATATTGTTGAGGTCTTCTTCGTTAGAGACCGGTATGTTGGTATTTTCGTTTTTGATCCAGGTGAAGATGTACCCCGGGTCACCACCGCTGACCTGAATATCAATAGCGCCGGTTTCATCCTGTGGGCAGTCGGTATCCGTTACATCCACCAGTTCTACGGAGAACTCATTAATGAAGGTGGAATCCACATCCACGGTACACCCGTTCGCATCCGTAACGGTAGGCACATACCAGAAGTCGCCGCATAGCTCGTCTACTTCAGTACCGTTGCCGGCACCGTTGTTCCAGGATACGGTGTAAGGCGCTGTACCGCCGCTTACGCTGATTTCCACGCTACCGTTGCAGTCACCTGCTGTGGCGTGCTGATAGTCAATCGGGTTAGCGATCAGTGACGGTGCGGCCGGGACCATAATGCTGTTAGACGGCAGGGAAGCGCCGAGTGCGTCAGTAACGCTTACGCTCGTGTTGCCGGCCGGCAGGTTGGTGAATGTGAAGCTGCTCATCGACACCTGCTCAGAGATTACCTCCCCTTCCGAGGTCGTGACCTGTACGGTGTAAGGTGCCACACCACCCACGATGGTTACGGTAAGCGTACCATCTTCGGTGTAGGAGCAGCTTGTGCCTTCAGCCGAAAGCTGTGCCTGCTGCAGCGGGGAAGCGAATATGATTTCAAAGCAGCTTTCCCAGGTACAGTTGTTGCCCAGGTTGTTGTCGGTGATGGTCACGCAGTAAGTGCCCATAGCCAGGTTGCTGAGGCTTGAGCTGCTGGAAGTGAAGCCGTTCGGCCCGCTCCAGGTATACGACAGCGGCTGACTGCCGCCGGCTGCGTTGAGGGTGATGGAGCCGTTATTATTGCCGGAAGCTCCTGTTACCGGAACCACCATTGGGTTGGCGGTGATTTCCGGAGACTCGCCGACGACGAATGTGCTCGTAACTGATTCGTTGGCGCTGTCCGTCACTGTAACCGAGTAGGTGCCTCCCGCCAGGTTCGGCAGGACAGGCCCGGCGCTGCCGCCGTTGCTCCAGGTATAGGAGTAAGGCGGTGTGCCGCCGTCTACGTTCAGCGTGATAGATCCGTTCGCCTCTTCGAAGCAGGCGTCCGTAATATTACTGTTCAGGCGCAGCGCGTTGATCACCATCGCACAGGCCGTGGTGGTACAACCGCGGTTGTCTTCAATAGTCACACAGTATTCTCCACCTTCGGTCAGCCCGCTAAGGTTTTGGCTGGCAGAGCTGAAGCCGTTCGGCCCACTCCAGCTGAAACTGTACGGGCTGGTGCCGCCGGATACGTTCAGCGAAACGCTGCCCGCTGTGCTCTGCGTGATTGCGGTAGGCGCAATCGAGTTGACCATCAGCTCCTGGTTCGGCTCCGTTACCGTGTAGCTTTCCGTTTCCTGGCAGCCTTGGCTGTCTTCGATGACTACACTGTAGGTGCCCGCAGGAAGATTGGTAATGCTGTTTGTCGTTGCACCGGTGCTCCAGTTGTAGCTAAAGCCACCGTTACCGCCGGTAGTATTCAGCTGAATGGCTCCCGTAGCTTCTCCTTTACAGTCAACAGAAGCGATCGTCGGGTTTGCATTGATCGGCGCAGGACCCTGTACCTGAAAGCTCTCTGTAGAAGAGCAGCTGGCGTCGTCTATCACGGTCACGGTGTAGTTGCCGGCGCTCAGGTTAGAAAGCGTGGGCTGCCCCACTACGCCAGGCTGCCAGAAATAAGTGACACCGCCGTTGGCATTGCTTACGTTGATGGAAACAGAACCATCGCTATCACCCGGGCAGCTTACATTTTCTACCGTACCATTGATAACCGGTCCGTTGCCGGAGCCGGCAGGAATGATGAAGCAATCCGAAGCAGTACACCCGTTGGCGTCAGTGATCGTCACACAGTACGTGCCACCACCGAGGTTTGCCGGGTTCATTTGTCCGTTAGGGATACCGTTATCCCAGCTGATGCTGTAGTTTGGCGTACCGCCGCTAACGTTGAGGCTGATGCTGCCATTTGTACCGCCGGAACAGCTGGGTGCAGCAATGCCGCCGGAGACTGCGAGGTCAGCTGCCGGTTCTTCCACCTGATACGTTACGGTGGTATTCAGGCCACCGGAACCGTTGTCCGAAACCGTTACCGTATAAGAGCCGGCGGTAAGGTTGGAGATCGTATCTCCGGTCATACCGTTGCTCCAGGTATAGGAGTAAGGCCCACCGGTACCACCGCTTACATCAATGCCGATCGCACCATTGGCTTCGCCCCGGCAAGCTACATCTGTAATATTAGCTGCTTGAATGGCAGGCGGTTGAATAGCGGAAATGGTTACGGTACCCGGCTCGCCGTTAAACTCAATAATATTGGTACCGTCGGTCACTTCAATTTGTACCTGCGGCGTATTGGTAAAGGCAACGTTTGAAACTTCGCCATCCTGCCCGATAGCCTCGAAGCAAAGCTCAAACAACACGCTGCCATTAGGCAGGTTGACCTGCGAAACGGTAGGGTGCACATAAGTCGTAGTGATGAGGTTATTCGGCACACCGCCTTCTCCCGGAAGGCCAAAGTTGCCGCCTACCGTAAACTGTGGCAGGTCCGGGTTGAGGTTGTTTACAGACTGGAATTCCAGCTGAGTCGGGTCAAAAGACATCCCGAATGCGAAGCTGGCTACGTTCTCAAAATTCAGCGTCGTTACCGGCAGGCAGAAGTTCTCTCCCGGCATCACCGTTTCATCGGCAATGGTGAGCAGGAAACCATCGAAAAGGCTGTTGATAAATACGGTACCGTTATTACCGCTGAAGTCCATTACCCCTTCGATGCTGCTTACAAAGTTGATCGGCTCTACTGCGCTCGAGAAGGTCACTTCCGAAGATTGCCCCGGCGTACCTGTCGCTGTAAAGCAGAGGTTAAACAGGACTGCATCATCCGGCAGGCTTTGCGGCAGGCCATCCATCCAGCTGACACCAATCTGGCCGGCGTTGCTGGTGTTGAAGTTGCCCTGGGCAAAGCCAGGCAGGTTGCTGTTCAGGCCAGTGATTTGATCCAGGGTCAGTTCCTGATCGTCATATACTACGGTAAAGCCAAATTCGGTGATGCTGTTGAAGTTATCCACCGTTACCGGGATACAGAAGTTGGCATCAAGGTCGACGTTCGCATCCCCGATGGCTGCCTGTACCTGCCCGGCAACGTTGTCATCGATGCAGATATCGTTATCATTCAGGAAAACGTCCAGCAGGTTTTCGTTACTATCCGTAAACTCGATGGAAGTTGGGCTGTCCGAAAAGTCAATTTCAGAGCAGCTGCCATCCTGCCCAAGCGCAGTGAAGCACAGCTCGAACAGCACGGCGCCATCCGGTAATGTTTCGGACTGTACAGCTGGCTCCAGCCAAAACACGGTTACGATACCCGGCTGCGGGTTGCCGAAATTGGCGGATGGCAAAAACTGGCCAAGGTTACTGTTGGTATTGATCACTTCATTGAAGCTCAGGGCTGCCGGATCATAAGTGATGGTAAAGTTGAAGCCCTGAATATCCGTGAAGTTTTCTGTAGTGAACGCTACGCAGAAGTCTTCTCCCGGTGTTACCGTGAGGCCTTCCGCCGCAACGATTACACCGTCGAAAGTACCGGTAAAGCTTACCTTGCTCTCCTCCGAGTCAGCCGGGATCAGCTCCTCATTGACATCAATGAACTCAAAGGGCGTGGTCATATCTCCGGTGAAGTCCACATCTGTTTCCACGCCTTCTCCCAATGCAGTGAAGCAAACATCGAACAGGCTCTCACCATCCGGGATACTGATCGGGTTGGAAAGGGTAGGCTCTACATAAGACACTGTAATTTTGCCCGGAGAGGGGTTGCCGATGTTAGCTGCTACGGAAAAACCGGCAAGCGCACTGTTTACATTCGTGATAGACTCGTACTGCAACAGGTTAGGATCATACTCAATGATGAAAGACATACCGACCATGCCATCAAAGTTGTACACCTCTACCGGCATACAAAATTCTTCACCGGGGTCTACTGTGACATCCGGAGAAGTCAGGAACAGGTCCGTAGTCACAGGGCCACCACTATCGCCCTCTACGGTAACGCTGCCATTATTCGTAATGGCCGGAACGATGTTTTCGTCTACATCGATGAATTCTCTGGGAGTGGGCGTGTCCGCAAATGCTACCGGAGTAGTGCCGCCGCTCTCGGCCGTAAAGCAAAGTTCAAACAGCACGGCTCCGTCGGGCAGGCTGACTCCGGCCAAAGTCTGATCAAAGTACTGTACAGTGATACTGCCGTCAGTCGGATTGGCTACGTTTGCGATAGGATTAAAACCGGTCAGAGCCGGGTTGACGTTAGTTACTTGCGTGAAATCCAGGATGCCCGGGTTGTAGGCGACTGAGAAGTCGAAGCCGAGCATGTTGGTAAAGTTGTCCGCTGTGATTGCCAGGCAAAAATCGTCACCGGCATTCACCGTAGCGCTTTCCATATTCAGGGTCAGATCATCTGATCCGCCGCCGCCGTCAATGACTACGTTACCGTTGTTGGTGATGGCCGGTACGATGTTTTCGTTGACATCGATAAATTCGATTGCGGTTGGCATATTTGCCCAGGCTACCGGTGTTGTGCCGGCGCTTTCTGCTGTAAAGCAGAGCTCAAACAGCACCGCATCGTTAGGCAGGCTGACCCCGGCCAGCGTCTGATCAAAGTACTGTACGGTGATGCTGCCGTCAGCCGGATTCGCTACGTTTGCGATGGGGTTGAAACCGGTCAGGGCAGGGTTTACATTCGACACTTGCGTGAAATCCAGTAAGCTGGGGTCATATGCGACAGAGAAGTCGAAACCCAACATATCCGTAAAGTTCTGTACCGTAATCGGCAGGCAGAAGTTTTCACCGGCGTTCACATTATTGCTCCCGATCGTCAGGCTTAAATCACCACCGCCACCACCGGTACTGTTGACGGTCACGTTGCCATCCTGGCCGTTGAAATTCACAGCAGCCCCGCTGCCGTCCGTCACAGCTATGGAAAGAGGTGAACCGCTGAAAGCCACCGCTGAGCTACCCGCCTGAGCGCCGGAAAAGCACATTTCAAAAATCTGAGTGCCATTACTGACAGTAGTGCCTCCGCTCTGTGCCCAGTCCATGGTAATCTGTCCGGGTGTGGAAGTATTAAAGTCGCTGGCATCAAGCCCGGCAAGGTTGAAAGACCCTACCTGGTCAAAATCCAGGATGTTATCATCGTAATTGATGCTGAGCTGAGTGCTGGCGATATTGTTGAAGTCAGTTACGCTAACGCCCAGGCAGACTTGCTGCCCCTGATCCACGGTTCCGTTTCCGATAGAAAAGTTCACATCCGCCGGACCACCGCCGCTACAGCCGTTACCGTTAACGTTTGCGGTGCCGTTCTCCGGGTTCATCCCCACATTGACGATAGCGCCGTTTTGGTCTTGTCCAATTTCAATTTGGATGAACTGGCTTACGTTATCAAAGATGATATCGCTTTGCTGGCACCCTACCGCACGAAGGCGAAAGGTAAACAATACGGTTCCATCCGGTACCGTAACTCCCTGAAAGGCGGGGTGAAGCCAGGATATATTACATTGCCCTGCCGGCACATTACCGCCCGGAACAGCTATTGTGACCCCCGGAATAGACGAGAAGCCCGGAAAGTCCGCTTCATTGGTAGACACAATTTCCTCAAACTGCCAGGCGTCCGGGTTCCATTTCACCGCAAACTGCTGGCTCAGGATGTCTGCGAAATCAGACAAACGGACCTCTACTTCCAATACTTGGTCGAGGTCAGCATCGGTAGAAGGGGGATGAATAGTGTAGGTGGGTGTTTGTGCAGATAGGGGAATAACGCAGGCCAGTAAGCCCAACGCTAGGCTGGTAAAAAATTTTTCCATCATGTTCGGATTTGGGATGTTAACGAATCACAAGCCGCTGACTACTGGGCAATCAGCTTGTAAGTGGTAACGAAATCGGTTGATCGTATTTTGACTAAGTAAGCTCCTTTTTGCTTGAACAGGTATTCCGGCAATTCGACCATCTGCTGCCCGGGGGCGAAGGTACGGGCCGGAAAAGTATATACCAGGCTGCCCTGTGGTGAAAACACCTGCAGGGTAGCTTCCATAGCTTGCTTTACATCGATTTGGAGAGTGGTAGACTCCCGGAATGGGTTTGGGGTAGCCTGGAGTTCGACAGCCGCCGCCGCCCGGCGCTCAATCACATCCGTCATTCCATCTACCTGAATGATACCCGATTCGAAAACCACATCCAACGTTTCCAGAGATTCGCTGGCTACTTCGATTTCTGTAGGCACAGACCCAAACTTAATGGTATCCGTTACCGCCTGATCTGTCTCTACCTCGAATTCCAGCTCGAACAGCGTCGCATCCTCTTCAAGTGTTACAGCGGTTATAGCCGGGTGAAACCATACAAAGCCAATGTACCCCTGGGTTATGGCGCTGTCAATATTGAAGTTTTCGATCGTACTGACGAGCGCCGGATTCATATTGCCGGCATCCTTGAGCCGGATAACTTCCGGATTCCAGGAAACGCTGAACTGGCAGCCTATGACCCCTTCGAAATCGCTGGTCTTAATTTGTACGGTGAAATCCTCGTCTGGTTCTACGATATGGTCGGTTGCAGAGATGGTGACTTGTGCATGCGTCAAGATGGGCAGAAGGAATAAAAGCCCGACTGAAAGGAACAACCTCGCAGTTTGGTTGGTGTGTGTCATGGGATCATGAGATTGATTGTAATAGGCGGCAAGTTAGCAATTTTTACGCACATAGGAAAGTGCTCACGCTCACTATTTTACGGGCATTTTCGGGTGCTCAAAAAACAGGAAAGCCGGGCACCCGCTTTCGGGGTGCCCGGCTCTCGCTGCGGCTGCCTTTCGGCCAGCCTTATTTCACAGAAGCCTGATTATTCTACGATAACCATCTTCTTCGTTGCAGTGTATTCGCCTGTCTCAACGGTGTAAGACAGTACGCCGGTTGCCGGCAGGCTTGCCGCGTCTACCGTGATGGCGTTGTAGCCCTTCACGCCGTCGTGGCGCACTACGCGCAGCACCTT
>CAJXXJ010000033.1 GCA_913062745.1 uncultured Phaeodactylibacter sp. | reverse complement strand
GGGCTACGAACCTCGACGTGCCAGTAACCTATGGCGACCGACGGCCCGGCGATGCCGTGGCGCTCGTCTCGGGCAGCACGCGGGCGGGTGACGTAACGCCTTCCCGTCTCCGGGATAAACCCGACGAGCTCCGGCCAGGATGCCTTCAGCTCTTTCAGGACCCGCTGTATGCTGTCCGGCTGCATCATGTAAGCTTCGCCGGCTGGCAGCTGCGCCTGCGCTGCCGCCGGAAACAGGCTGCAGAGTACCAACAGGACAGCGCTTCCCCTCATTTGCTTCAACATAAGGTCAGGAATTGTGACATGATCAAAAGTAAGCATACTTTAGGCTTGCTCCCAACCGGCTGGCAAAAAATTCTGCTTAATGCCTGGCATAGGCACTAAGGAAGTACCGCATCACGTTGGTTACGGCAGCCGCCGGATTCGTTATCCAAGCATTATTTCTTATTTTACCCTCGATTGAATGGTCCGAGTACCGGCTTGCCGCCAATACGAAAAACTATATGACTACACCACCTACCGGCCTGATTGCTGAAGCAGAACAGTACGTCCGCACATTCTTTCAGGACCACTTCCCTCCGGAGCTCGTCTTTCACAATTTTTCGCATACCCAGAATGTAGTGGAAGCCAGCCTGCAGATTGGCACGGCCTGTGAGCTGAGCCCTAAGGAGTTGGAAATTGTGCAGCTGGCCGCCTGGTTTCACGATACCGGCTACTACGAAACACCGGAGCAGCACGAGGCCCGCAGCTGCCGTATTGCTGAACAGTTTCTGGACGGGCACGCCTACCCGGAGGAAGATACCGAACGTATCAAGGCCTGCATCATGGCCACCCGGCTGCCACAGGAGCCGGCCAACCTGCTGGAGGAAATCCTTTGCGATGCTGATCTGAGCCACCTGGGCAATGAGCACTACTGGGACCGTTGCGGGCGGCTCCGTCAGGAAATGCTGGTCGCCCGGGATATCGTTATGTCAGAGCCGGAATGGGTGGAATTTGAAATCAACTTCATGCAGCGGCACCGCTACCATACTGATGTGGCGCGAAAGCTGTTCGAGAAAAGAAAGCAAAAACACATCAAGCAGCTGAAAAAACAGAAAGCCCGCCTTGACCCCGATGTGGCAGAAATTATCGAGGAGGCCAAAAAGGAGCGGAAGAAGAAAAAAAGGAAAAAAGGCAAAGGGGGCGATGACCTCAAGGAGCTCAACCTGGGCAGGGGCGTGGAAACTATGTACCGCACCACTTACCGTACCCACGTCAACCTCAGCTCTATAGCTGATAACAAGGCGAATATTATGCTGAGCATCAATGCGATCATCATCTCTATTGTGGTGGCCAACCTGGTACCCAACTTCAGCGACAACCCCCGGCTTATATTCCCAACAGCGGTACTGCTTTCCGTTTGCCTGGCTGCGCTTGTATTTGCCATCCTGGCTACCCGCCCTAAAGTGACGGAGGGGCGCGTGACCCGGGACGACATTACCGCCAAGCGCTCCAACTTGCTGTTCTTTGGAAATTTCTACAATATGCAGCTGGAAGATTTCCACTACGGAATGATGGAAATGATCAGAGACAGTGATTTTCTCTACAGCTCTATGACCCGCGATTTATACTTTCTGGGCGTGGTGCTGGCCAAAAAGTACCGCTATCTGAGGATTTGCTACAGCATTTTTATGTACGGGCTGATCGTATCGGTAGCTATCTTTGGGATTGTTTTCGCGATGGCACCGCAGTCCGCAGGCTGATTACTTGCTCTTTCGGTTGAGCGAAATATGCCGCTGCTGCCGGGACTTAAAGCGCCCCTGCTTATTGCTGCGCAGCCGGCGGTGCTTGGTAGGCCGCCCCTGTACGCGAGCCCGCCATTTTTTCCAGTTCTTCAGCTTCATTTCGTGCTTCATGATGCGGATCACCTCGGACTCCTTCAGCCCAAATTGCATTTCAATGGCATCGAAAGGCGTACGGTCCTCCCAGGCCATTTCCACCACGCGGTTGAGGTCGCGCTCGGTCAGTTCGTGTTCGGTCAGGATTTTTTTGATGCTTTTGCCCATATGGCGTTTTTTGCGTTGCTTTCACCCCTGCAACAGCAACTGCCGCTATAGGTTGTAAACATAAATCCTGACTTTTGCCGTTCTTTACAGAAATATGATTTATGTCCATCCCTATCCTTGCTATGATTGTACATTCCTTATTTAGCTCCACCGGCACCTGTGCCATTACCGTGGAAATTGACACACAGGGGCGCCGGCAAGGCAAGGTGATGCTTGCGCTGTTCCGCGAACAGGATAATTTTCCGGAGCAGGATGCTGCTTTTAAAGGCGTCATTGAATCAGCAGAACAGGAGCCTATCCGGCATACTTTCAGCGGGCTGCCGCCCGGCACCTACGCAATTGCTGCCTACCACGACCTGAATGGCAACGGAAAGCTCGACCGCAATTTCTTCGGCGTACCCACCGAGCCCTATGCTTTTTCCAACAACCCTTCTGTCAAGTGGTCTACGCCGGATTTTGAAGACGCTGCTTTGCAGGCTTCTGCAGGAGAACAACACGTTAAACTGACGCTACGCCTTTGGAGCGAGCATTAAGCCCGTTGCCCCGAATGACAAATATCATTGCTATACTACCTTGACTATCACTACTTTTATTTCGAACTTACGAAAGCACAGCAAACAACGGTTTGCACATTTCATCCCTCAACCATCTTAAAAACCGAATTAATCATGTCTGCTACTATTCCCAACCACCCGGGGCATGCCCACCCCGGCACCCTGCTCGCTGTACGCGAGGAAATTCAACTTTTTCAGGAAGAAAGCCAGTTTTTCCAACGGCTGCTGCGGCGTAGCCCGGCTGCTGACAAGAGCAGCAAAGTAGAGGCACTGCAGGAACGACTGCGGGCTTTCCGCAAAGAAACCCTGCCCAGCCTTTATCAAGCATTTCGCTCATTGGAAACTCAATCCGCTAATGCCACTCAGGCGGATAACGGAGAAAGCCACTTCCAAATGTTCCAACGCAACCTGAACGCTGCCCGCCATCAGATGAACAGCCTCAAAAGAGAAGCACTCTGTGAGCTGAACCGGCACGCCGTTCCTGTCCCGATCTGGTAAACCCAGGCCCGTCACCGCAGCTTTTTTCAGTAAGGCTGCGGTGACGTCTTATGCCTTACCTTTTTTTAGCCCTCAATAATATTTGATATCTTCCCCAAAGAGAACCTTTGGGCAGTATTTCTTGTCCAAAGAATAGGCATATTCAGATATTATGAAAGTTATTGGTGTTGGGGCATCAGCAGGAGGGCTACAGGCGATGAGGACCTTTTTAGCCTACTTGCCCAAAAATACAGGAGCTAGCTTCGTTTTGGTGCAACATCTGTCTCCGGACTCTAAGTCTATCATGGGGGAATTGTTGTCCCGTGAGACGGATATGCCCGTCCGCGTTGTGTATGAGGACACTCCCGTGCAAGCCAACCACATCTACGTGATGTCTGAATCCAAAGACCTCATTTTCAGCAATGGTATGCTCATCACTCAGGATCGAAACGGTAGCAACCATCTGCACCTGCCTATCGATCAGTTTTTCAACTCTCTGGCCAGCAATCTGGGGCCTAAGGCAATGGGCATCATACTGTCCGGTACCGGTACAGATGGCACCCGGGGAGTTCGGGCTATCAAAGAGCAGGGCGGTATCGTACTTGTGCAGGACCAAAAAAGCGCCACCTTCAATGGCATGCCGCAGTCCGCTATCAGCCTGAATATTGCGGATGCCGTACTCCCCCCCGACAAGTTGGCGGAATCCGTAGTTAATTTGCTCAACGGCAGAGCAGCCACAGAAGGACACCAAACGCTCGTTGACCCCCAGGAACAGCGGTCAGAAATCCAGGATGTCATCACCTACCTTACGGAACAATCGGGGGTTAATTTCCATGGCTACCGCAAGCCCACACTGATCCGGCGCATGGAAAACCGAATGCTGCTGCAAAACTGCAATACGGTCAAAGACTACCTCCAGCTGCTGGAAACCAACCCTGCAGAAGTACAGGCTTTGTTCCATAATGTCCTCATCGGCGTCACCCGTTTTTTCCGCGACGCGCCGGCATTTGAAGACCTGCGCAACAACATACTCCCTAAGATTTTTGCGGGCCCCAGGCATGATGACGAGCCTTACCGCTTTTGGATCCCGGCTTGCTCTACCGGAGAAGAAGCCTACAGTATAGCCATGATCGTAGATGAGTACGTCCGAAAAAACGACTTGGACGCGGACTACAAGATATTTGCTTCCGATGTTGATGAGGATGCTATAAAATTCGCTATCAAGGGCAGATACACCGCCAGCATGGTAGCAGATACGCCCAAAAACCTGATGGTGCAGTATTTTGATACGGAAGGGGCTGAATATGTAGTCAAACCCTATCTGCGCAAAAAGGTGCTGTTCGCGGTGCAGGACCTAATTGGTGACCCTCCCTTTATCAATATGGATTTGATTTCCTGCCGCAACCTGCTGATCTACCTGGAGCCGGAGACTCAGCAAACGATTCTTTCTACACTGCATTTTGCGCTGCGCGATAACGGCGTCCTTATGCTTGGGCCCAGCGAATCTTTAGGAGCACTGAAGTATGCCTACCGGCAGCTCACCCGGCAGTGGAATATCTTTGAAAAAGAATCCAACAGCCATATTTATTCAGGCTCCAATTTTAATGTAAGAAAGAGCAAGTCCACTTTCAAAGTGAAAAGCTCATCCCAAAATGTTAATTCCGTGCCTTACGACGAAACTGGTTCTGATCCGTTTACCCTCTATTTGGTAGAGCGTTTTGCTCCCATTTCTCTTTTTGTCAACGAAGAGCTTGATCTGCTGTACATTAATGGCGATGCTGACCGACTGCTTAATATGCCTAAAGCTCTGGCTCGCCTCAACCTGCGCAAAATGCTCGGGCAGGAAGAGTTTATCGCTATGAAAACCGGCGTTAAAAAAGTGCTGGAAACCGAAGAGCCGGTAGTGTACCGAAACGTCCTGCTGCGCAAAGATGCGGAGCGGCAGTATAATGCCCGCCTGCGGTTTAGCATTCCGGATTTGTTTCACAGAGGGGACGAATTTCAGGACCAGCGCTTCATCCTGATTGAAATACACCTGAGAGACGACAGGGGCGATGGAAAGCAGGAGGAAGATACAGAAACTACAGACTCTGACTACAAGCAGGAAAAAGAAGCAACTCTCCAGAAAGAGCTGCGGGATGCTAAACGCCGCTCAAAAGACTTGGTGAACGAACTCGAATCCACTAACGAAGAGCTACAGACGTCCAACCGGGAGCTGATGGCCTCCAATGAGGAACTGCAAAGCACCAATGAAGAGCTGCAATCTGTTAACGAGGAACTTTACACCGTCAACAGTGAGCTCCAGTTGAAAAACGAAGAGCTGACTACCGCGCACAACGATATTAATAACCTGCTAAAAAGCACAGAGATTGGCACCATTTTCCTGGATAAATCGCTGCGTATACGCAAGTTTACCCCGGCTGTCCGCCGGCAGTTTGAACTGCTAAACTCCGATATGGGCCGTACTATTACCAGCTTTTCGAGCACCTTCCAAAAACTGGACATCGAACAGGAATGCCAAAAGGTATTCGATACGCTGGAGGGCTTTGAAAAGGAGGTGATCGACAAAAACGAAGACCACTACCTGATGCGCATACTCCCCTACCGGACTGAAAAAGACAATATAGATGGTATCGTCCTTACCTTCATTAATATCAACGAATTGGTACTGACGCGCCGCCGAATGGAAAAGCTGGCCAAAAAATACAAAGCTATCTTCAATTACTCCTACAGCATTATCGCTGTACTTGACCAGGAAGGGAAGGTCGAAAGCATGAACCGGCCACTCGGCCCGTATGAACCAAAGTCCATAATCGGGAGCACACTATTCGAGAAGATGCCCGAACATATCAATTACGAATTGCGTGCCGCCTTCAAAAAGGCGCTGGAGGAAGAAACGCCTTCCAAAATACGCTTGCAGCTGGGGCAAAACAACTGGTTTGATATCAGCTTTATCCCCAACCCGTATCCGGAAAACCAGGAGGAAAACTCCTCGATCATTTTGATGGGAGAAGAAGTAAGCGAACACCAGCGGCGCGTCACTTCCCTAGAGCGCTCTGTGGAAGAATACAAGGGTTATATGGATAATGCCCCACAACAAATTGCGCTCGTTAACAAGGAAGGCGTTTTTCACTATGTTAACTATACCCACTTTACCGGATTGGACCGGGAGGCTATTGTCGGCAAAAAGATTTTTGAATTCTTGCAGGAACAGGATCGGGAAACGATGAAAAAAGTCCTGCGTGGCATTTTTGAAGAAAGCAAACCACTCGTTCAGTACGAAGCCGGGATAAAAGGCAAAGATGGCCAGGTGATCCCCTCAAAGCTTCTCGGCACACCAGTGATTATTGACGGCAAGGTTGAATTTGCGGCAATTGTACAGGAAATAAAGGAGCAAAATGGTGAAAGCACCTAACAATACCGATGGCTGAGTATCGGATTCGTTTCTACTATACCGACGACGAAGTAGTTTCCCCGATAGCTATCCCCGATAGGAATCGGGGCCAACCATGACTTCGTGCCTGCCCGACATGCTAAGGCAGACGGGTCGGCATATACTCGTGCGTCGGGTGGACGCCCAAACCTCTCCGTTCCGAGTATAAAAGGGAATAAACTACAGGCTGCTTTTTATTCTTCCCGCCTGATCCCGAGCTTTTTCATTTTTGAAAATAACGTCTGGCCGTTCAGCCCCAGCAACTTCGCTGCACCATTCGGGCCGGTCACCCGCCATCTCGTTTTTTCCAGCGCATCGACAATATGCTGCCTTTGCAACTCTTCAAGCGTCAAAAATTCATCAGCCGCTTCCGGCGACAGGTGGGATTGTGGCTTTACCGGATTCCAGTAAGAAAAGTTGAGCGTCTCCCCCTGACTTAACACGACTGCCTGCTCTACAATATTCATCAATTCCCGGATATTGCCGGGAAATTCATATTTGCGCAGGCGATCCATGTCTTTGGTATTGATTTTTTCTACCTGCTTGCCGTTCTTTTTAGCAAAAAGGGTCATGAAATGACGTACCAAAAGCGGAATATCCTCCCGGCGCTCCCGTAATGGCAGGTTTCGGAAGGGAAAAACGCTCAGCCGGTAGTATAAATCTTCCCGGAACTTCCCCTCTTTAACCATATTTCGTAAATCCCGGTTAGTGGCTGCAATCACCCGTACATCTACCTGAATAGTCTCCACGCCACCTACCCGTTCGAATTCTCCCTCCTGCAGCACGCGCAGCAGCTTTGCCTGAATATCGAGGGGCACCTCTCCTATTTCATCGAGAAATATGGTACCACCGTTTGCCAATTCAAAGCGGCCAATCTTCCGGCTGTTTGCCCCGGTAAAGGCGCCTTTCTCGTGCCCAAACAGCTCACTGAGAATAAGCGTTTCTGCCAGAGCTGCGCAATTAACCCGAACCATCGCCCGGTCTTTGCGCGGACTGAGGTTGTGAATAGCGTGCGCAAGCAGCTCCTTACCGGTACCGGTTTCTCCCTCAATGAGCACGGTTGCTTCTGAGGGTGCCACCTGCTCAATGTGCTGAAGCACCTTTTTGTAAGCAGGGCTTTGGGTGATGATGTTTTCAAAATTGTACTCTGCAGTCGCTTCTTCCTTCAGGTAGACGTTTTCTGCTTCCAGCTGCCCCGAAAGCGTGCGGATATCCAGCAATGCCTTTTGCAGCTCTGCTTCTTTACGTCGCCGCTCAGTGACATCCCGCGCGCTCAGGCTTAGCAATTTTTGGCCTTTTATATCCAGGTAATTCAGGTAGAAAGCCGCAGGAAAAACCCGGGAGTCCTTAGTGCGCAGGGTGCTTTCCAGCTCCATCGTCTGCCGTGTGGTAACCTCCTCCCAAATTTTTCGCCATTGATTTACGGTATGGTCTGCGTCAATTTCGGTGATCTCAACCTTTTGCTGCAGTTCCTCCTGCGTGTACCCCAGGCGTTTACACAGGGTATGGTTAGCGTAGCGGATGGTACAGTCCGGGTCAATCCAGCAGATCATCGCATCCGCACGGTCGAGCGCAAGCTTTGCCAACCGCTCAAATTCATTGCCACTCTGTTGAGCTGGCACCAGCAGCCCCTGAATCCGGGTAACGATACCCTGATTGAGCTTGGGCTCTGCAAATAGGTATAAGCCGCTTTGTTCTTCCCCCTGCGTCTCCAGCTCCAGCTTGAAACCTTGTTGTTCGCGCTGCAGCTTTTTTATATGTTCCATGAGGTAGCGGAAGCTATGCTCAGCAATACGCCCCTTGAGTGCACTAAGGATATTGAGCATCCGGTTTTGCGGAAGCTGCAAGTCCAGGTCGGGCAGTATTTCAAAAAACTGATCAGAATAGATAAAACGCCCTTCAATCAGATCCCACTGCCAGGTAGCGATTTTTTGGTCCTTCAGAAAAGAAGACGATATCTCGGTGCTCACCCCATTGCTGCTCCCCTCAGGCTGAAGGCTCCAGCAACTGACCTCTCCTTCAGGGCTATAGGCCATTTGAGCCGTAAAAACGAGCGTGACGGAGGATTTAGCCAAAGGGGCTTTCCACTGCACTTTCCAGGAATGATGCCCGGAAGCCTTTAAAGAGCGCCACCGTTTTTTGAACTCCAGCAGGTTTAAATCTTCTTCCAGGTCAAATACCTGATAACCGGTAAGCTCTTCTACTTCTGTGCCCAGCTTTTTTGCCAGCGCTTCGTTGTGGTGCAGTATCGTACCCCGTTCATCTATCCATGCCATCCCCTGATCATTCAGCGACAGCAGCCGCTCGAACAAGTAAGGGTAGGCGATTAATGGAAGTGGCAGTTTTCCGCTCATGTATACTCTGCGCAATTCTCATCAAATATAGAGAAAAACAGCTTACCGCACAACGAAAAGTTATTCTAACTAAATAAAAGCATTTTTATCACATCTAATAAACCACAAAACCAGCAGCCCTCCACAAAGCACTATTAATCAAACAATTACAATCAGGCAGGATATTTGCAAACAAACTTATGAACGAAAAGGGCACCCCCCTGAGAACAACACTTACAATAATCCATTTCAACTTGTCTACATGCCAGAGCGTGAGATATTAAACCTAATCAAAACCCGCCGTAAGCCCGGGCTTGAGTATATGTATGAACTGTACGGCCCGGCTATCTACGGCATCATCAAGCGGCTCGCTGCCTCCGACGAGGTGGCAGAGCAATTACTTGTTCAGGTATTTTTGCGGGCATGGCAGGAAGGTGCCCGCATAGACGTGACGCAGACCAGCATACTGGGCTGGCTGATCAACATTACCGTGAGGACGCTGCAGGAACAGCTGAGCCAGGGCCTGATAGACAAATCTGCCCTGAAATCTTTCCCGGAGCTGTCGGCAGACCCACAGCTTTCCAAACACACCGCAAAACTATTGAAGCGCTTGCAGCGGGAGATACGGAATAGCCCGCAGAAGCATTCCTACACCAACACGAAGAGCGCGGACGAGAAACTCCATCACTCCGTATTGGCATTGCGGGCCCGCATGAAAATCAATGAAGTACTACAGACCAAATAAAACCAAACCGGCCCTAAAGGCCAAATGAAAACATGTACTATGAACAACTAAATCCCAGCCTCCACAAAGGCTGAATGTGAACGAATTAAATGCTGAATTGTGGAAAACCTGGACGTATTATGTGCCTGGGCATTCAATTGCCCGGGCTTTTTTTATGCCGGCTGAGTATCCAGCACGTAACGTGATGCCAACGCTTTAAACGCTTCCACTTCTTCTGTCTTCCACTGCTCGGAATACCCCAGCTCTTGCTGCAACAAATCACCTACCGGGCCTGCCATCGCTATTGCCGCTTTCGCATCAAGGAACAGAATTCGGAGGCGGCGGGCCAGAACGTCTTCTATCCGCATTGCCATCTCCTCCCTGACCATCCAGACTACCTCTGCTTTGGTATAAGGGTAGTCCGGGTGCAATCGGTCGCCCAAATCCGGCATCCCTTGGATGAGCTCCTGTATAGCTACTGCATTGCTGCCGTAGGCTGCCCAATGCCCCTTAGCCGGTTGTCCGTTAGGGAACCCATCTATACGCTGGCCGGCAGACCGGCTTTCACCAGCAGCCATCCCTTTCGCTTTCAGCAGCTCGTCTACAGTATCCTGCCCCATGCGCCGGAATGTCGTCCACTTACCGCCTAATATGCTGACCAGCCCACTATCGCTGACCACCACCTTATGGCTGCGGGAGACTACTTTAGTCGCGGCGCCTTCTTCTTTCGGGGCCGCTAACGGCCGCAAGCCTGCAAACACAGATAGTACGTCAGCTCTTGTAGGGGGCGCAGTCATATACTCTGCGCAGGTCTGCAGGATGAAGTCAATTTCTTCTTCCATCGCTTTGGGCTCGGCTTCCGCAATGGATCGGGGTGTATCGGTAGTGCCTAACACAAGCTTCCCCTGCCACGGAATACCAAATAGTACCCGGCCATCAGAAGTTTCCGGTATCATGAGCGCATCCTGCCCGCCCAGAAACGACAAGTCGAGGGTTAGGTGTGCGCCCTGACTGGGCATAATGGAACGACGGGCGCCGGGCTGATCCATCCGCAGCACTTCATCGGTGAATACGCCGGTAGCGTTTACCACTGCTTTCCCCCTTAGCTCAAAAGTGTCGCCGCTGATCTCATCTTTGGCCTGCACGCCCACTACCTGCCCGGAACCATCCTTGAGCAGACCGGTCACGCCGGTATAATTCAGCATACAGCCGCCCATTTCCGTACAGGTTTTAGCTACGCTGACGGCCAGGCGGGCATCATCAAACTGCCCGTCGTAGTAAACCACGCCGCCGCGCAGCCCCTGCTGGCGGATGCTGGGTATTTTTTCCACCACTTTTTTGCGGGAAAGCCAGTGCGAGCGGCCAATACGCAGCCCTCCGGCCATCAGGTCGTATACCTTTAAGCCGACTCCGTACTTCAGCTGATCCCAAAGGGAATAAATTGGTATGATGAACGATTGCTTCCGGGACAAATGAGGCGCATTTTTCATCATCAGGCCCCGTTCTTTAAGGGCTTCCAGCACCAGCATAACATCCCCTTGCGCCAGATAGCGCACCCCCCCGTGCAGCAGTTTCGTGCTGCGGCTGGAGGTTCCCTTGGCAAAGTCTGCTTTCTCCAACAATACCACAGACAGGCCGCGGGATAGGGCATCGAGCGCAATGCCAAGGCCGGAAGAGCCGCCGCCAATAACGATGACATCCCAGCCTTCCTGTTGTGCTCTGAGTTGCGCTAAGCTTTCGTTTCTTTTCATTTTATTACTTTTATAGCTATAAAAGTAAACTAATAGCCCATAAAAAGCAACAAAAAGAAAGTTATTTCTTTGTCAATTCTCCTTTTTACTACGTATGTTTACCAAAAAGAAAGTGTATTATGCAAATTGCGGAGCGCCATGCCTTTATTCTGAAGCAGCTGCAACAGCGCGGAGCGGTGAGTGTCGCCGCGCTGAGCGAGGACATGGGGGTGACGATGGTAACCGTCCGGAAAGACCTGAAAGCGCTGGAAGAGCAGGGTGTTTTGCTGCGCTCGCACGGAGGCGCAAGCCTGCCCAATGCTTTTGTAAGCGACCGGCCGATTGACGAGAAGATGCAAATACGCGTCGCGGAGAAGCAGCGTATCGCCGCCCGGGCGGTAGAGCTGATTGAACCGGACGAAGCGATAATTATTGGCTCCGGCACCACAGTAAGGGCCTTTGCGCAAGCGATACCTGCTTCAGCCAAGCTTACCGTGCTGACCGGCGCGATGAATGTCACCCTTGCCCTCATCAACCATCCGCTGGTGGAAATCGTGCAGCTTGGAGGTACGGTGCGCAAAAGCAGCGCCTCCGTGGTCGGGCACTATTCGGAAGCTATGCTGCGGGATTTCGCTTGCCGCAAATTATTCCTGAGCGTAGACGGCATTAGCGCAGACTTTGGGCTGACGACTTCCAACATGATGGAGGCGCACCTCAATATGCAGATGATTCAGGCCGTCCCGCAGGCTATTGTCCTGGCCGACTCCGGCAAATTTGGGAAGAAAGGGTTTGGAAAAATATGCAATCTGAGCCAGGTGCATACCATTATTACCGATGACGGGCTCCCGGCGGCTTACCGGCAGGATATCGAGCAATCCGGAGTAGAGCTCATTATTGCCTGAGCAGCAGATTACTGCCGGCCTTCTTCTATCCCACGGGCAGGCGAAGCGGGCTGCTGTCCGTTTTGTTCGAATGGCGAATCCGGCAGCTCCACTCTGGTACGCGGCAGGCTTTCCGGATAATTGTTCTGGATAAAAGTGATCAGGCCTTCCCGGATTTTGCACCGCAAATCCCAGGCATCCGGCGCATTACGGGCACTCATCAGCGCACGCAGCTCCATGGTGTGCTGATCTGAATTGGTTACCTGCACATTATTCACCCGTTCATCCCACAGCGGCTCTCCGTCCAGCAAGCGGCTCAGCTCCTTGCGCAGTGCATCCACCGGCACGCGGTAGTCTGTGTATAGGTAGACATAGGCCAGCAGCTCGCTCGTGCTGCGGGTCCAGTTTTGAAAAGGCTTTTCATTGAAGTAGTTGAGCGGCACAATCAGCCGGCGCTGATCCCAGATGCGCACTACTACGTAAGTCAGGGTAATTTCTTCAATCTTGCCCCATTCGTTTTCCACTATGACCACATCGTCAATCCGGATGGGCTGCGTAAAGGCCACCTGAAAGCCTGCCAGCAGATTAGCAATCGACTTTTGAGCCGCCAGGCCAACAATGATACCAGCTACCCCGGCGGAAGTGAGCAGGCCGGTCCCCAATTCCCGGACTTTATCAAACTGAAGCAGGATGAACGCCACAGCTACAATAAAAATGATGACGCTGACTACCCGCTTGATGTAAGCAAACTGAGTGATGATTTTGCGCTCCATCAGGTTGTTCTGCTCCGTAATTCGGTAGCGGTCGCGTACTATATCTCCCACGACATCAGTAACTTCCACGATCAGCCAGCCACCAAAAACGTAAAGCATACTCTCTACGGCAAGGCTGATATTGTCCACTACATTTTCCTCCAGGTTGAGGTTGCCGGTCACGAACAGCATGCCGATGACAGCCCCCAGCCACAGGCCGGGCTTGCGCAAATTTCGGTTGATAGAGCGTAGTATGAGCCAATCGCGGCGTTGGCCGTAGTGGCGCAACACGCGAAACAGCACCCACGCCAGCGCAAAGCCTGCCAGGCCGGCTAGCAGCAACTTCACCAGCGGCAGCACCCAGGCTGCGGTGGAGTCTATTATTTGATCGAACATAATCAGTATTGCTTTATAGCTAGAAAGGGAGGGAAAAGCAGATGTTCGAGGAGAAAAAATACGGAAGGAGGAAAAGTAGGCAGCCCCTATTGAAAATGACTAGTGAGTGTAGTAGGGGCTGCTTACAAAATTTACGCCTATATCATCAAACTATAAGCCTAACGGAGGGCGGCCCCTAAGCGCTGCTTGCGCTGCTAATTTTTTTCGT
>CAJXXJ010000032.1 GCA_913062745.1 uncultured Phaeodactylibacter sp. | reverse complement strand
CCGCCGTTTGTTCCGTTCACTCAAGATGAATCCCGTCAGATATTGCCGATGACGTACATCTGCTCCAGCGTAGGCTGCTCGCTGCCACCGCGCGGCTCCAGCGTAACGGCAAAAGCCTGTGCCCCTTCCACGTAGCTGACCTCATCCAGCACCGCTTCGTCCTGCGATGGATCGAAAACGCCCATGCTCACGGGCTGATCTCCTACAATCGCCCACAGCTGATATTGTTTGTCGGCCGGCACCGGAGGCAATTGCGCACTGCTGAGCAGCGCCGTTTGCTCCCCCGGATTGAAAAAGACAGAAGCCACTGCTTCCGGCGACAAGTCTGTGCCACTCATAATGATATTACGGGTGCCCGGCTGCTGCAGGAACCGCAGCCGCTCCTGAAGCTGTTGCTGTTCTGCCTGCAAGCTGTCACAGCCTTCCTGCAGGCTATCGTATTGTGCCTGCTGCTGCTCCAGTTCCTGCTGTAGCTCTTGATTGTTTTGGTAAGAAAAGAACCAGCCGCCCAACCCGATCAAAAGGAGTAGTGCCAGTATGCCGGGCAGTGCCAAAGAAGGTGGCCTGCCCTGCTGGCCAGCGCGGCTGCCTGCCTCCTCTCCGATGCGCTCCAGGATAGCAGAAAGGGTTCCGGGCGGAGGCGTCCTGCCGTACAGCAGGGCATATTCCTCCAGGGCCCGTTCTATGGCGTTCAGCTCCTCGCGGATTTCGGGATATTGTTCGGCATACCGCTCCACCTCCTCCTCCTGCGCCGGAGTCAGTTTGCCGAGCACGTACTGCTCGAGTATACCTGATGCTATGTAGGTTTTAGGATCCAAAATATCGTCTCAAGGTTTCAGTCAAGGTTACTAAAATAAGCCCCAGCAAGCCTTCTTTGCTAAGAATGCTGCGCAGCATGCCAATGGCCTTGCGGGAACGGGATTTTACCGTACCCAGTGGGATATCCAGAGCATCACTGGCTTCTTTCTGTGTGTAATCTTTGAAAAACAACAGCTCAATGAGCCGGCGGCTTTTTTCGTCCATAGCGCCAACGACTTTGCGCAGGCCGGGGTCGGTAAGCGGCAGCTCTTCGCTGAGGGTATCACTGTTATATACGGACTCTGGCATGCTTTCAGTTTGCTGACCGCGCTTATACTGTGCAGAACGCACCTTATCAATAGCCAGATTGCGGCACAGGCGGGCCATCCAGGTGAACAGCTTTCCTTTGCGGGGATCATAGGTATCCGCGCGCTGCCAGATTTTCAAAAAGGCATCCTGCAGGGCTTCTTCGGCCACGGCTTCCGAACGTACTATTTGCAGAATAATATTGTAAAGAGCAGGGGCATAGTACTCGTAGAGCAAGCTGATAGCACGCTGGTTTTTAGCGTTTAGCAGCTTTATAATTTCCTCTTCCACAGGAGTTTTGCGAGTGTTGTCAGGCATAGTCTGTTAATGGCCGTAAGTGAGGCTCGGAGCCCTGTTTTGGCAGTGCTTAAACATTTGTGAATAAGCTGCCGTTACACCGTCAACACAGGACACGATTAAAACCTTAATATACGATTTTCCTGAAAAGTTTTGAGGTTTTTTAATCCGCCCCCTGTAGAAGCTTCGTAAGTGACCATAAATGCCAGCCTTCCTGGTTGGCTTACTGAAAAATCAAACGTGACAATCTGAGTGCATCACGCCACTCGCTTTATTTGCTATGCCTGCTCATACCGGGCATGATTGGGATATTTTTAATAAAACCAAAAATTCATTCATGCAAACACTTAGACATTTATTACTGCTGGTACTGACGCTGGGGCTTGCGGCCTCCACCGCACAGGCGCAGACCGTCTTCGAGGCGCAGCTTAGCGGCCGCAACGAAGTGCCTTCGGTAATCAGCCCTGCTACAGGCAGCGTCATTGCCGTACTTACCGGTGACCAGCTCGTCGTCACCGGGTCTTTTGATGACCTGCAAAGCGCTGTAGACGAAAACATCATGGGCGGAGCGCACCTCCACTTCGGCTACGCCGGCCAAAATGGTGGCATCGCTATCGGGCTCACCCCCAGCCTCTTCATCGGCGGCCGGGGCGGCACCTTTGAGGCAGCCGACAACACCTTTACGCTTAACGATGAACAAATGAACGCTCTGATGGAGCGCCGGATGTATGTCAACATCCATACCGAGAACCAGCCGGCCGGCGAACTGCGCGGCCAGGTAGTGCCGGCTGCAGATGTAGTCTATCAGGCAGAGCTCTACGGCAGCAACGAAGTGCCGGCAGTAGTCTCCTCCGGCGGCGGTTCTGTCATTATGGAGCTGGACGGCGACCAACTGACGGTCAGCGGCTCCTTCTCCGGCCTGGACGGCGACTTCAACCCTGATATACAGGGTGGTGCTCACCTGCACCTCGGGCTGCCGGGCCAGAATGGTCCGATTGCTATCGGCCTTAATGCAACAACTGATGCTGACCTGAAAGGAGGTTTTTTCGCAGCAGCGGACAATACCTTCTCCCTTTCTGCAGATCAGGTGGAAGCCCTGCAAAACCGGATGATGTACGTCAACATCCATAGTACGACACAGCCGGCCGGCGAACTGCGCGGCCAGGTGACTAATGCCGCAGCTGCCGCAGTTTTCCGTGCCCACCTCTCGGGCAGCAATGAAAACCCGGTAGTAACTTCCTACGGTACCGGTGTGGTACAAGTGGAAATTGCCAACGACACCTTTATTGTATACGGCAGCTTTACCGATCTGGAAAGCGAGGTAGACGTCGAAGTCGCTGGCGGCGCACACCTGCACAATGCTCTCGCCGGCACCAACGGCGATATTTCTTTTGTCCTGAGCCCATCCATAGATGCAGGCGGGACTTCCGGCGTATTTATGGTGCAAGACAACGAGTTTACCATCACTCCCGATGACGAAGCAGCCTTCTTCGACCGTGCGCAGTACGTCAACATTCATACCCTTGACCATGCGACCGGCGAAATCCGCGGCCAACTCCTCCCGGAAGCACAGACCGTGCTTACGGCAGTGCTGGGCGGCGTTTTTGAAGCGCCACCCGTCTATACCATGGGTAATGGTGATGTAAAAGCAGAGCTGCGGGGCAACGAACTGACCGTATCCGGCTCATTCAGCAACCTGAGCAGCGCCGTGGACGTCGGCATTATGGGCGGTGCGCACCTGCATATTGGTGCAGCGGGCAGCAACGGCGGCATTGAGTTCGAATTGATGCCGGAACTGGGGATGGACATGCTGTCCGGGCAGTTCAACGCATCCGAAAACACCTTCACCCTGACAGACGAGCAGGTCGCAACGGTCCTCGACCGCGGCTACTACGTCAATATCCATACCCTCACCAACGGCAGCGGCGAAATCCGCGGTCAACTGCTGCAGGAAGCGCGCTACTATATGAACGCGACCCTGTCCGGCAGCAGCGAAGTACCGGCAGTCAATACGCCTGCTTTTGGCCAGGTGCTGATGGAAGTGGAATCCGACAGTATTGTGTCCACCGGATCTTTCCAGGGGCTTACTTCTGCCTTTGATCCAAGTGTAGCCGGCGGTGCACACCTGCACAATGCACTCGCAGGCGCTAATGGCGGCATCTTCGCCGGCCTGAATGCCAATACTACCGACAGCGACTTCTCCGGCAGCTTCCCGGTGGCTGACAACACCTTGGAAACGACCGAAGAAATCCGCAACCTCCTGCGCGAACGCAGCCTGTATGTCAATATCCATACCGAAGATAATCAGGCCGGAGAAATCCGCGGGCAGACGCTGCCCTTTGCTACCGCCTACTTCACCACCTCCCTTGATGCTTTCAACGAGGTACCCGTGGCCAACAGCCCGGCAGTAGGTGGCCTGAAGCTGGAGCTGAACGGAGACGAATTGACCCTCACCGGTGCATTCAGCGGGCTGGACGGGCAGTTTGACGCCAGCATAGGCGGCGGTGCGCATTTGCACATTGCCCCGGTCGGCCAGAACGGCGGCGTTGACATCCCGATTAACGCGGATGTGGCAGACGACCTTCTTTCCGGAACTTTTGCTGCAGCCGACAATACATTTACCCTGACGGAAGAGCAACAGCTGAATCTGGCTTCCGCCAATTATTACGCCAATATCCATACCACCGCATTCCCGGGCGGCGAGCTGCGCGGGCAGATCCTGGAACAGATTAATTTCTTCCCGGACAACGCGCCGGAGATTCAGACCCCGGTCAGTGGCGGCACTGTCATTTTGGAAGGAGGAGCGTCTACCCCATTTGTAGCCAGCTGGAGCGCAGCTACGGATGATGAGCCCCTTGCCTACGTCTGGCAGCTGGCTACCGGCGCCGATTTCACCAATATCATCCTGGAGCAAAATGTAGGCAGCCAGCTTACTTTCGAAGCAGACTTCGGCACCGTCGATGACCTGCTCGCTTCGCTGGACGTAGCTATTGGCGACGAAGCCACCGTATACCACCGCGCGGTAGCACTTGACGGTGCAGTATCCGTAGCCGGCCCGGTCGCAGAGGTGACCATCGAGCGCGGAGTGGTACAGGAAGACGTGTTCGAAGCACGCTTACGGGGCCATCACGAAGCCCCGCCGATTGCCACAAATGCTAATGGGCACACATTTGCAGCCCTGCAGGGCAATGAGCTGACCGTTTCCGGCTTCTTCGATAATCTGAGCAGCAAAATTAATGTCGATATTGCCGGCGGCGCACACCTGCACATGGGATACGCCGGAGAAAACGGGCCCGTCCTGTACCCACTCAACCTGGAAATCAGCGACGACTCGCTGTCTGCAGTCATCAGCGCGGAAGACAACGTTTTCATGCTTTCTGATGAAGAAGCAGAGATGCTGAGAAGCCGCCGCATGTATGTCAACATCCACTCTATCGATTACCCGGGCGGAGAACTGCGCGGGCAGCTGACGCCGCAAGGCGCGCAGGAGTACTCCATGACGCTGCTTGGCAGCAACGAGGTGCCTTCTGCCGTAAGCTCCGGACGGGGTGCGCTGATTGTTGAGATAGCCGATGACTCTATGACCGTCAGCGGTGCATTTTTGAATATGCGGGGCGACTTTGACGCCTCCGTAGCCGGTGGTGCCCACTTGCATATGGGCGCAGCGGGTGAAAATGGCAGTATTGTAATCGGCCTGAATGCTACCGTAGACGATGACCTCAAGGGTGGCTTCTTTGCAGCAGCAAACAACACCTTTGCCCTGACTACGGAGCTGGAAGAGCTCCTGGCCAGCCGGACGCTCTATTCCAACATACACACTACCCTGTACCCGGGCGGCGAGCTGCGCGGGCAGGTCGTAGCGGACGCAAGAGCTGTATTCCGCGCTCATTTGTCAGGAGCTAATGAAGCGCCTGCAGTGACAAGCCTGGCCGGTGGTGCGGCTATGATTGAACTGTTTGACGACTCTACTATCGTCGTATCCGGTACCTACAATGACCTGGAAAGCGACCTCAATGAGGATATCGCCGGCGGCGCCCACATTCATGTTGGCCTGCCCGGACAAAATGGCGATGTTATCATTCCGTTGAATATGCTCCAGGCAGATGGCCGCAATGGCCGTTTCCTGCCGGAAGAAAATACCTTTACGATCACTGAGGAACAGCGGCGCCTGTTATTCGACCGCTCCCTCTACGTCAACATACACTCGATCGATGAGCCTGCCGGAGAAATCCGTGGCCAGGCGATGCTCGAAAGCCAGACTGTATTTTCGGGCTACTTGTCCGGTATATTTGCAGTACCGGAAGTGCTGACGACAGCAAATGGCGCTGTACAGGCAGAACTTTCCGGTAGCCGCATGACCCTGGTCGGCTCATTTGACGGGCTGAGCAGCCCGGTAGCTACCGATATTGCCGGGGGTGCACATATCCATACCGGATACGCCGGGCAGACCGGCGACGTGATTATCCCGCTTGCACTGATGCTCGATGATGACGAACTGGGCGGCACCTTCAACGCACAGGATAACACCTATGAGCTGGAGGAAGATCAGGCCGAACGGATGCGCGACCGCGGCTACTACGTCAATATCCACAGCCTGGATTTCCAGCCCGGCGAGCTGCGCACACAGTTGCTGCCGGAAGCCCGCACTTACTTCTATGCACCCCTGAGCGGTGCCAGCGAAGTACCGGCGGTAAATACTCCGGCGAATGGTGCTTTAGCCCTGGAAGTCAACCCAGGGCGCGTCATAGCCAGCGGTAGCTTCAACAACCTGGGCAGTATGGTAAATACGGATATCGCAGGCGGAGCGCACATCCACAATGCCTTTGCCGGACTGGTAGGGCCCATTGCGGAAAGCCTCTCCTTTGATGCAAATGCAGAAGGCACGAGCGGCGAATTCCTGCCAGCTGACAATCGTATCAGCGTAAGCGAGAACTGGATTGATTCGCTGCGCGAGCGCCGCTACTACGTCAACGTACATTCTATGGATGTACCATCGGGCGAGCTGCGCGGGCAACTGTTGCCGCTTGCTACTGCTTACTTTACCAACAGCCTCGACGGCTTTAATGAAGTGCAGCCCATCTCCTCCCCCGCCACCGGCGGCGTGAAGATTGAGCTGCTGGGAGACGAGATGGTCCTGACCGGCGGCTTTAGCGGGCTGGTTAGTGACTACGACGAAGATGTGATGGGTGGTTCACACCTGCACATTGGCGGTCCCGGCGAAAACGGCGGCATTGATCTCGTCCTGATGCCTAACGTATCGGACGACGAACGCAGCGGCACGTACGAAGCCGAGGATAATACCTATCCGATTACCGATATGCAACGGGAGACCTTGCTGTCCGGTAATTACTACCTGAATATTCATACGCAGGAATTCCCGGCCGGGGAGCTGCGCGGGCAGGTATTGCCGGAAATCAACCGATTCCCAAGCGGCGGTGCAGACATCACCACACCGGGTGAAGGCACTATGCTGACGATAGCCGGCGACCCGGATACGCCTTTTGCCGCAAGCTGGGAAGTTGCGGAAGACCGCGACACCCTCGCCTATGTCTGGCAACTGGCAGCGGATGAAGACTTCAGCACCGTGCTGGTAGAACAGAATGTCGGCAATGAGCAGACGTTCGAGACCAACTTCGGCGTAGTGGACGCCCTGCTCGATGGCGCCGGTGTAGAAGTGGGTGAAACCATAACCCTCTATCACCGGGCAATAGCTACGGATGGAAGTGTTTCCACACCGGGCGGCACCTTTACAGTGGTCCTTACCCGGGGCATGATCAACAGCAGCATCAACATTCAGGACAATGGATTGTCGATGCGTGCTTATCCCACCGTGACGCAGAGTCAACTGACGGTCGAGCTGGAAAGCAATACAGCTTACCGCGGCGACCTCATCCTGACCAATGGCAACGGGCAGGCTGTTAACATCCGGCCTACCGAGCTGAGCCCTGGCACGACGACGCAGCAGATTGATGTCAATCAGCTGCCGGCCGGCCAGTATCAGCTGCAGCTGGTGATCGACGGACAGTTGATCAGCACGAGCCGTTTCATTGTGCAGTAACCCAAACAAGAAGCACTCCGCGGAGTGGGCGGGCTAATTTGGCCCGCTCCGCTTTACGGAGCATGGAACGAATGGAATCACTTCACCGCCATTCGGGCAATTGTGCCCGGATGGTTTTTTTTGCTTAAGCGGCCCGTGGGGCAGGCTCAAAGCTCCGTGCCGGCTTCTACCCTTACGGGAAAACCAAGCAGTCCGGTAGCCAGAAAGTCAAATTGCTGCCGGGGGCCGGATATCTGGAAATGGTAAGAAGGAGAGGGGGTTGAAGACAGCAAGCCTTTTTGCTGCAGTACTCTGCTCAGCTGACGGGCTACTGCCGGGGCGGGGTTGATGATGGTTCGGCTTTCGCCAATAATACGCTGCAGTAACGGGCTGATGAAAGGATAGTGGGTACACCCCAGCACAAAAGTATCTGCGCCCTGATCGAGCATAGGCTGCACGATACGCCGAAGCAAAGCCTCCGTTTCCGGGCTTTGGAATTTCCCCGCTTCAATCTGCTCTACCAGCCCGATACAGGGGTCCTGCAGCAGAGTGACACCGCTGGCGTAGCGCCTCATCAGGCTGGCGTAGCGCTGGCTGCGGAAGGTGCCGGCAGTGGCGAGCACACCGACTACACCGGTCTGGGTGGCTTTGGCGCCCGGCTTAACGGCGGGCTCCATGCCTACAAAGGGGGCCTCCGGCCACTTCCGGCGCAGGTGGTCCAGGGCTGCAGCAGAAGCTGTATTGCAGGCCACTACAATGGCTTTGCACCCCTGCCGCAGCAAGTGGTGCGTTATTTCTTCACTAAATTGACGGATAGCTTCCGCAGATTTAGTACCGTACGGAATGCGGGCGGTATCTCCGAAGTAGAGCAGGGACTCTTGAGGAAGGGTATCGATTATGGCATGGGCGACCGTCAGGCCGCCTATGCCAGAATCGAAGATACCGATGGGTAGGTGGTTCATGCCACCGCTTACATATTCAGCTTTGCCTTAACGAGGCTGCTGACGTCCTGGGCGTCGTCTGCATACAGCAGTACGCCCTGGTCAAAGATAAACTGTTAGCCGTTTTCTTTAGCTACGTCCTGAATGGCATTGTTCACCTTTTCATAAATTGGTGCCAGCAGTTCTTCGCGCTTTTCCTGCACCTTTTGGCGCATTTCCTGCTCGAACTTGGCAATTTTCTGCTCTTCTTCCTGCAGGCGGGCTTCCTCTTCGGCTTGCTGCTTGGGAGCGAGTGTACCGGCTTGCACCTGCTGCTGCAGGTTGACAAAGTCTTCCTGCAACGTCTGTACCATGCCCTCGCCTTTCTTCTGCAGCTGATTGCGCAGCGCTTCGAGATTAGACTCAGCCTGCTTCACCTCCGGCATTTCTGCCAGGATAGCAGAGGAGTTAACGTATCCGAACTTTTGGGCCTGTAGCGCGCTCGTCATTCCAACGAACAGTACGGACAGGCAAGCGATTTTTATCCAACTTTTCATTTGTGTCTGTATTTCTGGTTTTTTCAACACCTTGCAATTGCGGCGGCAAAAATAGAAAAATCATTGCTTCTATCGTACTTTTTACCGCCAATAGCTTACTTCAGCTTCTTCATGACGTCCTCCGTTTTATCATAGGAGGGGTTAGAGAATATGATGCCGGCGGCACCGGACTGGTCAAAGATAAAGTCGTAGCCACGCTCCTGGGCATACTCTTCAATAGCGCCGTACACGCGTTCCTGTATGGGCCGGACCAGATCCTGACGGCGCTTAAACAAGTCGCCTTCGGGGCCGAAGCGCGCCTTCTGCAGGTCGCGTACTTCCTTTTCTTTAGCCATGATCGCCTCTTCCCGGCGCTGCCGCTCGTCCTCACTCAAAAGGACCTGCTCCGCCTGATAACGGTTGTACATACCTTTAATTTCATCGTACTGCTGGGCGATTTCCTGGCGCCATTTCTGGGCCGTACGGTCAATTTCCTTCTGGGCTGCCTGGTAATCATCGAGGCTTTCCAGAATGGTATTGACTTTGACGTAAGCAATACGCTGAGCTTGTGCAGTGATGGCCACAAAGCCAAGCAGGGTGCAAAGCGCTACGATTTTCCGGATGTTTTGCTTGATCATATCTTAGAATTTTAGTTGTAGAGAGGTCAAAAGTACAACTTGTGAACGTATCAGCCCCACAAAGGGATACGCTATCCTAATGCGGTTTAACCTTGATTTAACGGCATTTAGGACTATTTAACGTAAAAACCAGGGTAATTGCTGCTGCAAAAAACCTAAACATCCCCCCTGCTTTCGCCGTTACAATGCTCATTCAACACATACATTCCTCTATGCGCGAAGGCATCGTCACCTTTTCCTTTTTCCGATACCGAAGCTGGGCCGACCGATGGTGGGGGTTCAAGCAAATGGGGCTGGCCGGTGAGCAGCTGCAGGCTGTGCCGGGCTTACAATTCTCCAAAATGCTGGGCAGCGGTGCCGGCAATGGCTTCAGCATCTGGCCCAATCTGGGGACTTACGGCATGCTGGGCGTATGGGAGGACGAAGCCGCGGCAGAAGCCTTCTTTGAGGGACATACGCTTTATCAGGAGTCCCGGCAGCGCTGTGAGGGATGGTGGACTATCTACCTGCGGGCTGCCAAAGCCCACGGCGAATGGGAAGGGCAGCAGCCTTTTCCGATCACCGCGCCCTACGACCCGCAGCAACTGGTAGCCGTACTGACCCGAGCTACGATCTACCCGAAGCACTTGTGGCGCTTCTGGCGCTTCGTGCCACCGGTCAGCAAGTCTATCGAAGATAAAGAAGGGCTCCTTTTCTCCGTAGGCATTGGCGAGCTGCCCCTCATTCAGCAGGCGACTTTCAGCCTCTGGCAAAACAGCGAGCTGATGACAGCCTACGCTTACCGCAGCCATTATCACCGCGAGGTGGTGCGCAAGACGAGAGAGCTGGGCTGGTACAGCGAGGAGCTCTTTGCCCGTTTTCACCCCTACCGCTCGGAGGGCGACTGGCAGAAGGGGGGCACGCCGCTCGACCAATATCTTATGCCGGAGCCGAAAGCCGGGCAACTCTGATGCCCCTCGCCCTGTTCCCTTTTCGGTAACTTTGATGCTCATAATGTAATATGCTGGACCTGAATTATAAATCTTTTGGACAGGGCGACCCGGTCGTCGTTCTGCACGGGCTGTTTGGGACGCTCGACAACTGGCAGACCATCGGCAAGAAACTGGCAGAACACCACACCGTTTATCTGGTAGATCAGCGCAACCACGGCCGCTCCCCCCACCACGAACGGATGACGTATACCGATATGGCGGACGACCTCCAACACTTTATGGAATCCAACTGGATGTTTAAAGCACATATCATTGGCCACTCCATGGGCGGAAAAACGGCTATGCAGTTTGCCTGGGCTTACCCGGACATGGTGGAAAAACTGGTGGTGGTGGACATTGCCCCCAAGACTTACGAAGGGGGCCATGAGGCTATTTTTTCCGCACTGCGCCAGCTTGACCTCTCCAAAGTAGAAAGCCGGTCGGACGCCGAGCAGGCACTGGAAAGCAGCATCTCCAATCTCGACATCCGGCAGTTTTTGCTGAAGAACCTGAGCCGGCACAAAGAAGGCGGCTACCGCTGGAAAATGAACCTCGATGCGCTGTGGAACCACTATCAGGATATCCTGGCCGGGCCGCCTAACGCGGAAGTCTTCCCGGGCGACACGCTCTTTATCCGTGGCAGCCGCTCCCGCTACATTCAGGACGAAGACCGCGAATTAATTCAGGCACACTTTCCTAACAGCGAGTTGCAGACGGTAGAGGGCGCAGGCCACTGGGTACATGCGGAAGCTCCGACGGAGCTGCTGCGCCGGATACAGAAATTTCTTAATGCGTAAGCTATGGCCGGCATTTATTTCCATATTCCATTCTGCAAGCAAGCATGCCACTACTGCAATTTCCACTTCTCCACTTCGCTAAGGTACAAGGAGGACATGGTGGCGGCTATGCTGCAGGAGCTGGACTGGCGGAAGGGCTACCTCGGGACAAAACGGGTGGATTCTATCTACTTTGGCGGCGGTACCCCCAGCTTGCTGAATGAGGCAGAGCTTATGGCCTTTCTTTCTGCCGTTGAGCAGCATTTTGAGGTATCGCCGGATGCGGAGATCACGCTGGAGGCTAATCCCGACGATCTGTCTGCGGAACGCCTCGCTGCCCTGGCTCGCAGCCCGGTCAACCGCCTGAGCATCGGCATTCAGTCTTTTGCAGAAGAAGACCTGCGCTTTTTCAACCGTGCCCACAACGCCCGGGAAGCAGAGCGGTGCCTCGACCTTGCGCACTCAGCCGGCTTTGAAGACCTGACGGTAGACCTGATCTACGGTGCTCCGAGCACGAGCGATGCACAGTGGGCGGATAACCTGCGGAAAGTTTTCGCTTACCGTATCCCCCACCTTTCCTGCTATGCTCTGACGGTGGAGCCACAGACCGCACTTGGCCATTTTGTGAAAAACGGCAAAGTACCGCCGGTAGAGGAAGAGCACGCTGCCCGTCAGTTTGAGCTGCTGCTGGAAGCCACGCAGGCGGCAGGATACGAGCAGTACGAGATTTCCAACTTTGCGCTGCCCGGCCGCTACGCCCGGCACAATTCAAGCTACTGGAAAGGCGAGCCCTACCTGGGGATCGGCCCCTCTGCCCACAGCTTCCGCCCCGGCAGCCGGCAGTGGAACATCGCTCACAACGCTAAATACCTCCGCATCATGCAGTGCCCGCCCGAAGAGCGCGAAGCCCTGTACGAGCGAGAAGAGCTGCAGCCTGCTGACCAATACAATGAATACGTTATGACGGGCCTGCGCACTAAGTGGGGCGTTTCTTTGGCGCGCATTCGCGAAATCGGCAGCAGTTACGAGGCTCACTTTCTGAGAGAAGCTCAAAGCTACCTTGCCAGAGAACAGCTTTTACAGAAAGAAGAGACGTACTATCTGGCCCCTTCTGCTCGTTTTTTGGCAGACGGCATCGCTGCCGGCCTTTTTTGGTAAAAACTAAGCCTGATGAACGCTTATCGCTACTTACTCTTTGCAATGCTCGTTGCCGCTTCCCTTTCGGCACAGGAAGCCGGGCAACTACTGTGGCCGGCCCCGCTGCCGGAAGTTCCTGCATTTAGCGCAAGCTACCAGACCGACGCAGAAGGCCTGCCGGCGGCGCTGCTACAGGGCAATGCCTGGATGCCGGCGCAGGATCACCGCATCAGCCATGAGGTATACGATGCCAATGGCCGCCTCCGCTACCGGGAATTGCTTCAGCCCGATGATGCCGGCAGGCTGGTACACCGGCAAGTCTTCTACCCCGATGGCGAACAGGCTGAATACCGCTATTGGTACGATGAAACCGGGCAATTGCAGGAATTGACGGGCCCGGCGGGCCGCTTCCGGGTAGAGCAAGCGGGGCAATTACCGGGCAGCCCCTACCAGCTGCAGGCATACCGGGGTACCGCCACGCTGGCATTAATATCTGAAGGTGAGGCAGCAATTAAGTATTACCTTGTTGTGGATGACCAACAGCGATTGCTGCAGTGGCTGACAGAGACGGATGGAAAAATCATACAGCACCACCTTTACGAATACACTCCGCAGCAAGCCCTTCGCACCCACCGCCTGATGACGGGCCGCTCGGAGCAAGCCGTCATTGAAAAGGCCCCGGCGGGCACAGCAGCCGCCATCGTGGCAGGGCAGTGGTACCGCGCCTGGGGCACCGGCCCTTGGTTTTATCTGGGCTTTAACGGGCAGTTTTTGCACTACCTGCCCGGGGCAGAAAGCCCACGCTACGGTAGCTGGCAGCACAGACAGGGAGAGCTGCGCCTC
Organism: uncultured Phaeodactylibacter sp.; assembly: GCA_913062745.1. Taxonomy (GTDB): domain Bacteria; phylum Bacteroidota; class Bacteroidia; order Chitinophagales; family Saprospiraceae; genus Phaeodactylibacter. The sequence continues at coordinate 730 of CAJXXJ010000032.1, read as the reverse complement.
AACTACAAGGACCGCCGGGAGGCTACTGTATTTGGGGTAAGCGCAGTGGGCCCGGCTCTTCAATTCGTGCAGGCAGACAGCAGCCGGCAATATTGGATTCCGTCCGCTCCACCGAAGGGCCTCCGCTTGCTGCAGTGGAAGGAACAGCTGGAAAGCCGGGTGTGGAGAAGCATTGCCGAGCGGGGGCGCAGCGGGCTGAAACACGAAGCCGACGGCCGGGTGATAGAGCCTGCCTACGACCGGGCGCTGCCCCTCAGCGCCGAACTGGCCCGCGTAGAGCTGGAAGGGCTGCAGGGGCTGATCGCCTACGATGGGCGGGCCATAACACCAATATACTACGAAGACCTGCAGCCCCTTGCACCGGGCCTGCTCGCTGCGAAGCGGGGCGGGAAGTATGCGCTGCTTAGCTCGGCCGGCGACAGCCTGACTGCTTTTGCCTTCGGGGAAATCATGCCGTTTGCGGACACACTGCTGCGCATCCGGCAGGAAGGCCGGTACGGCATAATGACGCAGGGCGGGAAACTCCTTGTCGCACCCAACTACGACGCGCTGCAACCCTTCCGCTTCGGGCGGGCCGTAGTGGAACTAAACGGTGAGCTCGGAGCAATTGATGAAAGCGGAAAAAAGGCCCTGGTCCCGCAGCCGTACCTGTCGCTGCAGCCGCTAGCCGGCGGTTCTTACCTTGCCCGGAACCTGAGTGGGCAGTGGGGGCTTATCAGTAAAACGGGGG
>CAJXXJ010000031.1 GCA_913062745.1 uncultured Phaeodactylibacter sp. | reverse complement strand
CCGCTTCATATCCATAAGCAACTGTGCTTTCTTCAGGTACAGCCCGGCAGAAGACGGGTGGTGACGGAGTGACCGCTCAGAAGCTTCCAATGCCTTGGACAGCTGACAGTCCTCTTCAAAGAATTCGATAATCTGCAAGTAGGCCTGCTCCTCAAAATATTGCTCCCGGCTAAGCCGGAACTGCGCCTCGTAGGCAGACAACAAGCGCTGCAATGCAGACGGACGGTTTGAGTAGTTTCTAGGATACATGGGCAATTTTTTCTGTGTGCTTGCTTGCCGTTAGATAGTCAGCTGTTACGCTGTAGCGTATTTTGGGTATTGTATACTTTAAAGATAGAGAAAACGATGCGAGAAAAGCCAGAATTTTGCGCTCTATTGGCACCCCATTAATGGAACGGTAGGTTTTTGGCAGGGAGTGGTAAAAAGACGTATAACTTACTGCTTTATAACAGTTTAACAATTATGTTTATTTGAAATTTTTACTATATATAGATTTTTTAATATCGGGTTTTTACTCATGTATTGTCAGGCTTCTGAACGCGCTTTTTGCCCAGCTGAATATTGCTTACCAGGTATACTCCAACAAAAATCATACCACCTGCTATCAGCTTCACCGCATTGAGTTCGTCTTTGGCGAAAGCCAGTGCAATCAGGCTGGCAAAGAGTGGCTGCAAGTAGATATAAATGCTTACTACCGAGGCATTGACCACCGAAAGAGCAAATGCATTGAACAGGTACGCCAGAAAGGTAGTACAGATGAGCACATAGGCCACTGCAAGGATTATTGCCGGGGTAAAAGTACTCCAGGAAGTATGCAGTAGTTGCGGCATTCCGAAGGGAAGTACAAACAGGCTGCCAAAAAGGAAGGCCCACTTCACCACCGTGATGGCCTGATACCTGGTCATCATACGCTTGACAAGCACCAAATAAATTCCAAAGGCTGTTGCATTCAGAAAAACCATCAGGTCTCCCCAGAATTGCTCACCGCCGAAGCTGAAGCGCTCCCCGTAAGCGATCAGCAGGCCAGCACCGAGCGCGCCCAGGCTGATGCCGGCAATTTTACGCCCGGTGATACGCTCCCCCAGCATAATTGCAGATACCACCAGAACCAAAATAGGGGTGGTCGTCATAATCAGGGAGGCATTAATCGGGCGGGTCAGGTTCAGGCCGGCGAAGAAGAGCATTTGATTGGCGGCAATGCCGAAGAACCCGCACAGAGCCAGGTAAGCCAGGTCTTTACGCTCCACCAGCTCCCGTACGAACAGGCGGTGAAACCCGCTAAACAGCAGCAGCCCGGCAATGACCCGCAACATAATAAAAGCAAAGGGCTGCAGGTACCCCCCGCTCATGACTTCTTTTGCAATCGTGTAATTTCCACCGTAGATCAGCGCCACCGCTAAAAGGGCAAGGTGGGCTTTGGCCAGCTGCGACAAGTTGCGTGTTTTTTTGCTTGCCGCAAAGGTAGATTTTAAGTAACTATTCAGCATTAAAAAAAGCAGAAAACGCCCTGTTTCGCGAAGGGAGCCAGCGCGTTTTCTGATCATGCTGAATAGTTACGATTTTAATTCCCAAAGCGCCTGCCCCCCCGCTGCTCTCTGGCCCGGCGCAACAGGTTGAGCCGAAATTCGCGCTCTGCTTTAGGAAACATGGCCAGTTTGCGCGGCGGCACTACCTGCATGAAGCGCTCAAAGTAAGTCCTTTTCAGCGCCAGCAGCTCCTCTTCTTTTTTGAGCTGATCGCGGATAGCCGCCCGGGCTTGCTCGTCGTTCATCGCTTCCGGCCGCAGAGCGGGCTCGTACTTTTTGCGTACTTCTTCTTTGGCGGCGTCGTATTCGTTTTCCAATGCCCAGAAGCTTCGGGACTCCTCAACGGTCAGCCCCAGGCGGTCGGTAATATAGGCTACCCGGGCAGCCTGCACCCGGGCACGCACCTGCGGATTGCCGGAGTCATCATCCAGTATCTGCGCCTGTGACAGCGTAGCGCTGCCCAGCAGCAGCATCAGTAATAGTTTGGTTTTCATCTTCATCGTTTGGTTAACTTCAAGTAGCATGTGGCGTACATGGGCTTATTCGAATACCCGATCAAAACAAGACCTCCGTGCCTTCTTCCTCAAGAAGCTCATAGAGGTACTCCTCGGCTTCCTCCTCCGGCAGGACCAGCCGCTCCTCTCCTACCACCTCTGCTTCCAGCAACAGCTCCAGCTGGAAGTCTTCAATATGGCTGACCACGTATGCCCGGGCTTCCTCCTGACTCAGGCCGGCGAGGGCTGGAGTAGCGGTGGGCGTAGCGGGACGGAAGAGGTAAAGGCTCAGCCCGGCAGCCAGGACTAATGCTGCAGCCAGGCCGATCCACCTCCTTTTACGCGCAGCCCCTGCCCGGCGGCGGGATACGACTTGCAGCGGCGTACGCGAAGCGCGCTCCAGCACACGGTCTGCCAGGCCATCAAAATACCCCTCCGGCGGTATTTGCCGGGGAGGAACAGTACGCAGGCGCGCCAGCTCGGGAGACAGCTGCTCCAGCTCGCGCTGTACATCATCTCGCTCTTTCATTACATACTCGATTTTATGGCTGCTTCCACCTTTTTTACTGCATGGTGGTAAGAAGCTTTTAGGGCTCCTTCCGAGGTATTGAGCAGCGCACTCATTTCTTTATAAGTCATTTCTTCGTAATACCGGAGGTTGAACACCAGCCGCTGTTTTTCAGGCAGGGTGGCCAGAGCCCGCTCCAGCTTTTGCTGCAGGGCATCCGCATCCACAGACGCTTCTGCCCGCAGTTGGTAAGCAGCCGGCTGAGCCTCCTCATCAAGCGAGCTTACCGCATGCCGGCCCCGCCTTTTCAAAAAGGACAGCGCTTCGTTAGTCGCAATCCGGTACAGCCAGGTGTACAGTTGGGACTTGCCTTCAAAACGGCCAATCCCCCGGTAGGCTTTGATCAGGCAATCCTGCAGCACATCATCGGTGTCTTCGTGGGTGCCTACCATACGCCGGATGTGCCAGTAGAGGCGTTCCTGATAGGTCGCCACCAACAAGCGGAAGCCGCGCTCTTTCGTCTCCGCGCTTGCCATTAATCCCAGTATCTGATCATCTGTATGGAAGGTCAAGGATGCCTGCAAGTTGTCTGTTTTGCAAGGTAAGACTTGCTTTTCGCCCCAGGGTTTAAGCCGGCTTGGTTTTTTCCAAAAATCTTCCTGCAGCCTACGCCCGGACTTCCGTGCTGCCGGGCTTAATTCCCCTTACATTTTTCTACCTTTGCAGCAAAAATACCAGAAAGCTATGTTTGGAAATATGATGGGCGACATGGAAGAGCGCCAGAAGCAAATGCGGGAAAAACTTGCTGCGATCACTGTGGAAGGCACATCCGGCGGCGGCGCAGTAACCGTGGTGGCTTCGGCTAACCGGGAAATTCAGGATATCCGCATCGACCGGGAGCAGCTCGACTGGGAAGATTTGGAAATGGTGCAGGACCTTATTCTCGACGCCACCAATAAGGCGCTGGAGGCGGCCCGGCAGAAGGAAGCAGAGGAGACTCAGAATATGGTAAAGGATATGCTGCCTCCGGGTATGGGTGACCTTGGCAACCTTTTTGGCTAAGCAAAATAAGCTTTTGCGGCCTGCGTTATAAAGCAGCAGCGAGCGCTTTTGACCTGCCTGGCCTTGTATTGGCACCCGGCTGCGTGGGCGTGCCGCCTGATTATTTTTATAATGAACTACCATCGCGTACATGAATAAGCTTTTCTATACCGCTTTGCTTTGCTTCGGGTTTTCCCTGCTGTCTTCGGCACAGACTACAGTCGGGCTCATCGCCCATTACAGATTTGACGGCGACCTTACCGATGATACCGGAAACACCGCCAACACCGGCGCTGAAACCGGTAACCCTTACTTCACCTGCGGCGCGGTAAATGACGCCCTTTCACTGGACGGGCAGGACGACGAGGTGGTGATTCTGGGCGGCCCGGTGAATGACGAATTCGACGCGGAGGACGTTTCGCTGTCCCTCTATTTCAAGCCGCGGGGCGGGCTGGGCACACAGTACCTCTTATCCAAGCGCAGCCCGAGCTGTTTTGGCGGCAATGAATTTTACATCATCTACACGCCTCAGTCCCGGACTATCACAGCCGTATTCCTGGAGACCAACGAGCGGCGGGTACTCGCGACCCACCAAATTGCCAACACGTCCTGCTGGCAGCACATTACCGTGGTGCGGGAAAGCGGCAACGTGCGCCTGTTTATCAACGGCGACCTCATCGGTGTTTTTTCCACTACTAACCGGCTTGATGTCTTCAACGATGGCGACCTGATTATTGGCGACAGCGATTGCAAAGGCGCTACTCAGTTTCCGTTCAACGGACTGATCGATGAGCTACGGGTGTACAACCGTGCCCTCAATCAACGGGAAGTACGCGAGCTCGTGGCGCTGCCCGATCAGATTATCAGCGGCAGCAACGTAATTAACCTGTTCCTGAGCGATGAGTACCAGGTGGAGCTGAGCAATACCTGCGGCACTTCGTTTAGCTGGTCCCCTACTACCGGCGTTTCTGACCCCTTCTCTCCGGAGCCGGTCATCCGCCCGGAGATTGACGGGCGGGTAGCTTATGAAATCAGCATTTCTGACACGATCGTACCCGGCTGTATCGCACGGGATTCCATCGTTTTCAACGTTATTGACCCGGACGACCTCGACTGCAACGATGTGGCGCTTCCCAATGCGTTCAGCCCAAATGATGATGGCCTGAACGACACTTACGGTATCAGCAACCCTTATGCTGTGCAGCAGCTGCTGGCTTTCGAAATTTACGACCGCTGGGGCAACCGCGTTTTTTCCACCACTGACCCCTTTGAACGCTGGGACGGTTCCTACGATGGACAGCGGCTCAACCCCGGAGGTGCCCGCTACGTGCTGCAATTCCTCTGCGACGGGGAGGAGCAGCTTCAGACCGGCTCAATCGCTATACTGCGTTAGTAGCCCGGCTTTCTCCCAAACTCCTCTGTTTTTGCGTATATTTTGCGCCAAAAATAACGAGTTATGAAAATGAACCGCCTACTGAGCGCACTGCTGATCCTTTCATTGGTGGCAGCCTGGTCCTGCACACCTAAAACGACCGAGGAGGTGGCAGAACAGCCTGCCGAAACCTCTGAACCGGCTACTCCCGGCCCGCAAGAGGAAAATCTGAGCCCCTGCGATAAGTTTCGCGACGCTCCCTACCCTGATCAGGCGGAGACTAACTACGTCCTGTACCGCGACTTTCTGCGGGCGGGCCAGTGGGAGGACGCCTTCCCGCTTTGGAAACGGGTATACGAAGTGGCGCCCGCTGCCGACGGCCAGCGCAATACCGTGTACGCAGATGGTATTCGTTTCTACGAGTATAAGATCAGCCAAACACAGGACACCGCTCAGCAGTCTGCTTACGTGGACACCATCTTCAGCATCTACGATGAGATAGACCGCTGTTACCCGGAAGGGGGCTACATCAAAGCCCGCAAAGCTTTTGACCTTTTTTACAAATACCGCAACCGGGCCAGCCAGGAAGAAATCTACGAAATGTTTAAAGCCGCGATTGATCAGGACGGCCTTGATGTGCCCGATTTTGTGGTCAACCCATTCGCGTCTCTTATGGTCAGCCTATACGATGCAGGAGAAATCGGGCAGGAGGAAGCCTACAAGTATCAGGCTATTTTGCGCGAGCGCATTGCAAAAGGGCTGGAAGAATGCGAAGGCACCGGCTGCGAGCGCTGGCAAATCATTGAAGAATATGCGCCCGTCCGCCTCGAATACTTCGAAACCGTGGAAGGCTTCTACGACTGTCAATATTATATCGATAAGTATTACCAGGATTTCCTGGACAACCCCGACGACTGCGACGTGGTGCGTACCGTCTACAGCCGGCTGAACTGGGGCGGATGCCCGGAAGACAATGAGCAGTTCCGGCAGCTTATTAAAGTGGGCAACGAGAAGTGCAAACCGGAGCCTGGCCCGTCTGAAGTAGCCTATACACTGCTCAAACAGGCTAAGTACCAGGAATCGATTGAAGCCTTTCAAAAAGCTATAGAGGAAGCAGAAGACCCGGAGAGAAAGGCAAAGTACGCTTTGGTAATCGCAAAAATCTATGAGGTGCACCTGCGCAATTTCCCACAGGCGCGCAAGTGGGCGTTGCAGGCGGCGGAGCTGCGCAGCAACTGGGGCGAGCCTTATATGCTGATTGGCCGGCTTTACGCCTCGAGCGGGCCGCTGTGTGGCCCTGGCCGCGGCTGGGACAGTCAGGTAGTCACCTGGCCGGCAATCGATACCTGGCGAAAAGCAAAACAGGTAGACCCGAGTGTAGCGCCGGAAGCCAATAAGCTCATTGCGCAGTACGAGAAGTTCATGCCCAATCGCGAGGATGTCTTCATCCGAAACCTGAAGGCCGGGCAAAGCTTCTATGTGGGCTGCTGGATTCAGCGCTCTACCACTATCCGCACGGCGGACTAAGAGCTATTAACATAGCATTTCTTAGAGCCTGACAAGCACATCATCAATAAGAAAAGGGCTGCCGGGAGCAAATTGCTCGCGGCAGCCCTTTTTCAAAAGCTGAATGAGGCTTCAGCGAATTCTGTTTAGTCCTTAAAGCGGACGGTCACTGTTTCGCCGATGCCACAACCTACCTTCACTTTTTGGTTTTCCTCTACCTGACGCATGAAGCCTTCCTGACGGGCCGGCATCGCATCGTAGTACTGGCCCAGGCGCTTGTCTGCATCTTCACTCACGCTGGAGTCCACTGACTTAGCGTAGCGGTACTTCTCCATAGCAGCGAGAATCGCAAGGCGGGAAGTCCAGTCGTCGCAGTTACGACCCATCTTAGCGTAGCTATCACCGATGATGAGGTACGGCCGGCCCCATTTGCCGTCAAGGCTCGCTGCCTTACGGGCGTTGGACACTGCGGCCCGCGGGTTGTTCTTGCGGTACAGCTGAATAGAAGCGATACTGTAGTAAATCTGAGCCTTAGCTCTGTCTTCCTGATCCTCATTAGAGTCCAGGCATTCCTTATAGCGGGCCAGAGCACGGTCGTATTCGCCTTCCTGCTGCAGCTGAGAAGCATCGTAGCAAGGATTCTTCAGACGGCGCTCCACTTCCAGAGAGTCGTTGACCAGCTTAGCGAGGGATTCGTAGTTAGACTTCAGCTCAGACATTACGGTGTCTGTGGTATCGCAGCCCTGCTGACGCAGCTTTACGTATACGTACTTAACCACCTCCAGGTCTGTCGGGTTTTCCTCGTACTGAGGCAGCAGTTTTTTCTTGAAGTAGGCGCAATCGAAAACTTCGTCCTCCACTTCTTTGAATACGTTGTTCATCCGGCTCAGTGCCGCTTTGTAGTATTCGCCGTAAGTTTCGTTATTTTCGATATTGTGCTCTGCGATGCCTTCCAGCTTGGTGTACATCTGCTGCGCCTCTTTTTGGCTTACCTTATCAGACTTATAGAAATAAACCAGTACCTGAGCCATCGGCTCAAGCAGGATATATTCAGACTTGTTGCCGCCTTTCTCAATCGCTTCGGAAAGCACATCATAGGTAGACTGACGGTAGCCGTATTCCGGCATATAGAACATATCAAAGCCTTTACGGCCCAGCAGGAATGCTTCATTTTCGTAGCACTCGATCTGCTGATCGTACAGATTGATGATACGCTCTGCCAGCTGCTTTTTCTCTTCGGCATCTGTAGCCTTATTATACCTTACCTTCAGGATTTTACGCCCGTCGGAAAAGTGAGAAGGGCGCTGCCCGTCGGCTGCCGGAGCAAGCTCATAGGCTTTTTCCCAGTTTTCAGAAGCAATTTTAAATTCCTCTGCGCTCAATTGCTCCAGTTCCTGTACCGTTTTGCTTTTAACGACGCCGCGATATAGTACGTGTGCATTTTCAGCCTCTTCCTTCTGCGGGGAGTTATTCCAGGTTTCGCACTGCGCCCAGGAGCTTCCCGCAAAGAAAGCCACAAAAGCAAAGGCTAGAAGCGAAATTCTCAACTCATTCATGATTAATTAAATTTTCGTTTGAAGAACCAAGTGTTATCATTAAGAGTAAATCCAAGTGTAATCCTTACATAGGTTTCCTGTAGTTGGTCGCTCAGCCCAAACTGCCCCCCCTCCAGCGAGAGGTCTACAAAGGAAGTCCGCTGACGAGGCAGGATGATGGGGAGGCCAAAGCCAAGCGAGAGGCCGTAGTCCGTCAACTGCTCGCCTTCAAACTGCCGGGGGTCGGTGCGGTAGTAAGCGCCGAACCGGTAACGTACCCGCTTGAAGTAGTTATTGTACGACTGGTAATTGGGGATGTATTCTCCGCCCACGCGCAGCTGCCAGGTATCCTGCAGTTGTGTAAAAGTCTGCGCATCATTCTCGTACTGACTCCAGTTGGCTACGCTGCCTTCCACTCCCAGCCTCAGTTTGTTCTGTACTTCGTACATCAGCCCTGCGGTTAACTCTGCGGGCAGTTGCCCGTTGCCTTCGAGCTGTTCGACAGCGACCAGCGTATCCGTTGCTCCGCCCAGTGTCCGTTCCACAAATCTGTCGCTACGTGTATTGAAGCTGTTGATGGTGTTGCCATGTATCCCCACCATAATTCTGCGGCGGGATTCCTGCCGCGTGTCCGCTGACTTTTTAGATTTCAGCTTGATGATGTACTGAAGGCCAAAGCGCCAGTAGAAACCGGTGAGGGTCGTCTCATCCAGAAAATTGGTCTCGTAAGCCAGAGCGAGGCTGTCAAATTGTACCTGCCGGGAGTTGCCGATTGCCCCGCGCACCATACCCAAGGTAAAGCCGCCGGAAATTGGGCCATATTTCACTGCGTTGCTCCAGCTAAAGCGGTAGGTGCCGCCGGAACCGACCAGGGTGTTAGTCGTTTGCCCGATATTCTCGTCTTGCTCCGTGGTAACGATATTGTAGCCTACCGTAGTGTAGGGCTGAATAGCGAATGCCATACCAAGCCCGAGCGGCGACTGCTTGCGGTCGAGTACCTCATTGATCGGGTTGATGAGCGGAAAGCCCAGCGCCAGGTAGCTCAGATTTCCTCCCCAGGAGGTTTCCTGCGCTCCGTTGGCCTGCAGGCTTGTACGGGTTGCATCCAGGCCGACTTCCAGCGCCGTGGACTCCATGAAGCCCAGCGAGGCCGGGTTCATAATATTCAGGCGGTACACATTACTGTAGGCGGCGCTCATCCCGCCCAGTCCCAGCTGAGCTGCATAAGCCTGATTGTCGAAATCGCCCAACCCGAAGCGCGAATAGGGCGAATTAACCGTCGGGATGAGTTCGTCAACATCTACGTTCTGCCCCGTGGCAACCGCTGTCCCGCAGCATACCACCGCCACTACAACCAATACTCTACTCCAAATGCTTGACATTATAGTCCAGGATTTGATTCAGCCCGAATAAGACCAAATGGTGATTCACAAATATCTTTCTTTTCACTTTTTTCGCCAAAAAATCGGCGTCGCCCCCTGTAAGGAAAACCTGCAGTGGCCCGAAACGGGCTTCCCCTTCGCGGATATACCCGTCCAGCTCCATCGCTGCGCCAAACTGTGCGCCGTTGCGCAGAGCTTCCTCCGTACTTGCCCCTACCCAATCTTCCGTCTCCTGCAGCCCCGGATGTGGCAGCCGGGCAGTAAACTCGTGCATCGCACGCAGCCGCATACGCAAACCGGGGGCGATATTCCCGCCGATGTACGCACCATCCCGGCTCAGGTAGTCAAAAGTGATACATGTACCGGCATCTACCACCAGGCAATCCTGCGAGGGTTTAAGCGCGTAGGCACCCGTCACGGCAGCTATGCGGTCTTTACCCAGCGTACCGGGAGTGCGGTAACGGTTTTGTATCGGCAAACGGGTGTGGGTGTGGAGTTCAAGGTAGTTGAAGCGTTGTGCCCACTGTTGTACTGCTTCGGAGGCAGACCCAGCGGCTACCGTAGATAAGATGACATTTTGGGGGGAATGGTTGGTTGCCCAGCTAAAAAATTCCGGCTGCCGGCCCAACTCCCAGCTCCCCGCCTCTATCAAACGGCCATTCTTAAAAACGCCACTTTTAAGCCGCGTATTGCCTATGTCGATTGCCAGATTCAAGGCCGGCTAGTGTTTGAAATGGCGCACGCCGGTCAGCACCATGGCCATGCCGTGCTCATCACAGAAAGCTATGCTGTCCTTATCACGGATAGAGCCCCCCGGCTGTATAACGGCGGTAATGCCGGCTTCGTGCGCGATCTCCACACTGTCTGCAAAGGGGAAGAAGGCATCAGAAGCCATGACAGCGCCCTCCAAGCTAAAGCCAAAATGCTTCGCTTTCTGAATGGCCTGCTTTAGCGCGTCCACCCGTGAAGTCTGCCCGCAGCCCATGCCCAGCAGCTGCTGCCCCCGGGCCAGTACGATCGTATTCGACTTCAGGTGCTTGACACACTTATTGGCAAAGAGCAGGTCCGCCACTTCCGCTTCTGTGGGCGCTTTGCTCGTAACCGTCTTCAGCTCATCCGCGCTTTCAATTTTCAGGTCGGTATCCTGCTCGATGACGCCGTTGAGCAGGCTCTTGAAGCTGCGCTCGTTAGCGTGGAAGTCCTTAATACGCAGCAGGATGCGCTTTTTCTTCTGCCCGAGGTGCGCCATCGCAGCCTCTTCAAAGGCCGGGGCAATCAGTACCTCGTAAAATATTTCGTCAATGGCTTTGGCGGTCGCCAAATCCACAGTAGTGTTGGCAATGAGAATACCCCCAAAGGCCGATACATTATCCGCCGCCAGGGCATCCTCCCAGGCCTGCAGCAGCGTGGTGCGGGTGGCGATACCACAGGAATTGGTATGTTTCAGGATGGCAAAGGTGGGCGCTGCATCTTTAAATTCGCGCATCAGGCCGACCGCTGCGTCTATATCCACCAGATTATTGTAGGACAGCTCCTTGCCGCCGATTTTTTCAAACATATCCTCCAACTGCCCGTAGAATACGCCCTGCTGATGTGGGTTTTCGCCGTAGCGCAGCGTCTGCGATTCGAGTATGCTGTGCTTGAATGCCTGCACGTCCTGGCCTTCGCTGAAGTAGTTATAAATTGCTGTGTCGTAATGAGAGCTTACCAGGAAAGCGTGCCGTGCCAGTGCTTTGCGGTCTTCCAGCCCGGTGACGCCGTCTTTGTTTTTCAACAGGCTGAGCAATTGCCCGTAGGCATCTTTGGAAGGCACCACCACTACATCCCGGTAGTTTTTGGCAGCTGCCCGGATCAGGGAAATGCCGCCGATATCAATTTTCTCAATAATAGCGGACTCATCATCTGTGCTTGCCACCGTTTCTTCAAAGGGGTACAAATCCACAATGACCAGGTCTATTTCCGGAATATCGTACTGCTGCAGCTGCTGCTGATGACTTTCCTCCCGGCGCGCCAGAATACCGCCAAACACCTTAGGGTGCAGCGTCTTTACGCGGCCGTCCAGAATAGACGGGTACGAGGTCAGGTCCTCTACCGCTGTAACTTCCGCCCCCTGTTCTTCCAGGAAGCGCTGCGTACCGCCGGTAGAATAAATTTTGATGCCAAGCCGCTTTAGTTCTTCGACGATCGGCTCCAGCCCATCCTTATGGAATACGGAAATGAGTGCAGATTGAATTTTCTTACTTGCCATGGCGTGGATTTTGAAGCTGCAAAGGTACTCATTCGGCCCGAAAAGGCAAAGCTCCTGCTACATACTGCCCGCTACTCATTTCTGAAACCTGACATATGCTGTTATTTGGTTCGCGCAAAGCCGGCTTTCCCTGTACTTTTGAATTGTAACCTCAAAAAACACGGTCTCTGATAACCCCCGGGTTATCTTTCCCTTTTGGCTATGAAAACTTGCGTGGCTCTCTCAGCAAACAGGGTAGCGCTCCGGCTTTATTTCCGGGGCGCTTTTTTATAGTCTGACAACCCAAGATTTGTGAATCCTGACTTGCTCTTTTTCTGCCTTGCTGCGTTGGAAAGCCTCGCCGTAGCTTAGGCTATGCCTACGTTTTCCGCCTTGCCAGCCAAAAAAATAGCGGCGTCATGGTTTTCACAAAACTTAAGTTGTCAGACTATAGTATCTTACCTTTGCTAATTCATCTCAATATTACCTACACAGGCATGGCTATTGCACACGAACTTTCGCGGGCGGGTATTCAGCTGCTGCTGGAAGAGCCCTTCTACGCCCACCTGCTGAGCGGGCTGCTCAAGCTGGAGGACCGGCGCATATCTACCGTAGCGGTCGGGCTCCACCGGGGAGAACAGCTGGCGCTGCACGTACGCCCGGAGTTCTGGCGTACGCTCTCAGCCGGGCATCAGCAGGGCGTCCTGAAGCATGAGCTGCTGCACATCGCTATGCGCCACCTTTTTTTGGCGAAAGCCTACCCACACCGCTCCCTCTTCAATGTAGCAGCCGACTTGGTCGTCAATCAGTATATCCGCCCGGAGCGCCTGCCGGAAGGCGCACTTCGGCTGGCCTCATTTCCTGCTTTGCAGCTGCAACCCAAACGGGAGCTGGGCTACTACTACCACGCTCTGCTACAGCTTATACAGGAAGCGCCCGGCTCTGCCGATGGACAACAGCTGCAACGGTGGCTGCAGCAGGAAGGGCAGGAATGGCAGCAACGGCACCAACTCTGGCCTGGCTTGCAGCGCATCAGCCGTGCAGAGCAGGACAACCTGGAGCAGAACCTGGCACAGTTGCTGAGTAGCATAGCCCGCAAGGTAGGGCCCGCAAGCGTAGGCCGACTGCCGGGCAGCCTGCAGCAGTACCTGCAACAGCTGGAACGGGGCCGCTCGTCTGTTGACTGGCGGCGGGCACTGCGCTTATTTGCAGCAGGCAGCGAGACCACAATGGTGCGCAATACGATCCGCCGCCCGAGCCGGCGTTACGGAACCGTGCCCGGCAGCAAGATACAGGCACAGCACAAGGTCCTCGTTGCTATCGACAGTTCAGGCAGCGTAGAGCCTGCCGAGCTGAGTGCTTTTTTTACCGAAATACACCACCTCTGGCAACAGCGGGCTGAGGTACAAATTGTGGAGTGCGACCTGGAACTGCAACGTACCTACCCTTACCGCGGGCAACCGCCCGGCAAGGTGCAGGGCAGAGGGGGCACAAACTTTGACCCGCCCATTCAGTACGCCAACCACAACTACCGCCCTGATGCACTCGTTTACTTTACCGACGGCTACGGGCCGGCGCCCCGGCTGCGCAGCCGCTGCCCCGTGCTTTGGCTCATCACCCCCGGGGGTATAGAGGCCGGAGACGAGCGCTGGCATCAACTGCCCGGGCAGGTCATCAAAATGAAAGAGACAAATGCCTCAACTGCAACATAGCTATACCTACTACGGCTCCCGCGCCCAGGCTGGCGAAGTCATCGCCTTTCTACAGCACCTGCTGGATACCAACCTGAAGCTGGAAAAGCAGGGTAAGCCTAAGACACCGGCCTGTATCTGGGGGCGGCACGGCATCGGCAAAACGGAAATTGTGCAGGATTTAGCGGCATCCCTGGGCTACGGCTTCCGGTATATCGCCCCGGCTCAGTTTGAGGAGATGGGCGACCTCGTAGGCATGCCGGCCATTGAAGAGGGCCGAACCGTATTCCGTGCGCCCGACTGGGTGCCTGCAGAAGAAGGCCCCGGCATTTTGCTGATCGACGATGTCAACCGGGCAGACCTGCGCATCCTGCGGGGCATTATGCAGCTGTTGCAAAATTACGAACTGGTCAGCTGGCGGCTTCCGCCAAAATGGCAAATCATACTCACCGCTAACCCGGATGGGGGCGACTATTCCGTCACGCCCATGGATGATGCCATGCTTACCCGCATGATGCACATCACGCTGGAGTTTGACGCTAAAGCCTGGGCAGACTGGGCCAGCCGCAATCAGGTGGACGAGCGCGGTATCAGCTTCGTACTCACCTACCCGGAGCTGGTGCAGGGGGAGCGCACTACCGCCCGGACATTGACTCAGTTTTTTGACTCCATAGCCGACCTGCCGGACCTGCGCCGGCAACTGCCGCTGGT
>CAJXXJ010000030.1 GCA_913062745.1 uncultured Phaeodactylibacter sp. | reverse complement strand
TGCTCGACCGGAATATAGAGGACCTCCTCAATACCATACGCCGGTGCCCGTCTTTTGCCGGCCAATCCCCGACCAACGAAGCTCAGCTGAAGGCCCACGCCAATACTGCCCGGCAGGCAGCCATGGAAGGCATGGTGCTGCTGCGCAATACCAATCAGGCGCTCCCGCTGCCAAAAGGGACACGCGCTGCGGTTTTCGGCAACCGCAGCTATGAGCTTATTGCCGGCGGCACCGGCAGCGGAGATGTTAACGAGGCTTACACGGTATCGCTCATTGAGGGGATGAAAGGCAACACCCTGCTCAGCGATGATGAGCTTAGGCGCCTGTACGCTGAGTACCTGAAAGCGGAACGGGCGAAGCTGCCCAAAAACGAGCTCTTCTTCCTTCCGCAGCAGCAAATTCCGGAAATGGCGATGAAAGAAGAGGCCATCATAGCTGCTGCCGAACGCACCGATGTTGCCATTCTCACCATCGGCCGTATTTCCGGCGAGTTTGAAGACCGGAAAATGGGAGAGGATTTTTACCTGACAGAAACCGAAAAAACGATGCTGGAGCGCATTTCCCGGGCCTTCCACCAACAAGGCAAAAAGGTGGTGGTGGTACTCAACGTTGGCGGCCCGGTTGATGTAGCCTCCTGGCGCAACCAGGTGGATGCCATCCTGCTGGCGTGGCTGCCCGGGCAGGAAGCGGGCTATGCCATCAGCAGCCTGCTGATCGGTGGGGTGTCGCCTTGCGGCAAACTGCCTATGACTTTCCCAAAGCGATTCGAGGATGACCCCACTTCCGCAGGATTTCCGGGCAAAGCATTTGGCGAACCCGTGGACATGGGCTTCACGCAGTACCGAAATGCAGAGATCGAATACGATGAAGGCGTGTTCGTCGGTTACCGCGCCTTTGACAAAGCTTCCGTTGAGCCGGCCTATGAATTTGGCTACGGCCAGTCGTACACCGCTTTTGGCTACAGCAGCCTGAAAATCAGCCAGGACACGATGCAAGACGAGCTGATGGTTAAATTAATCGTTACAAATGAAGGGGAATATCCCGGCCGGGAAATTGCCCAGTTGTATCTTTCTGCCCCCGGCAAAAGTATGCCCAAACCGGTGCAGGAACTAAAAGGCTTTGCCAAAACACGCTTGCTGCAGCCCGGCCAATCTCAAACCCTCGTATTCAAGCTGAGTTTAAAAGATTTGGCTTCCTTTGACGAAAAGCAATCGGCCTGGGTGGCGGAAGCCGGCACGTACACCTTGCGGATCGGCGCCTCCAGCAGCGATATCCGGCTGGAAGACAACTTTGTACTGCCGCTGGGAAGAGTGGTGGAAAAAACCAGCCGGGCACTAAACCGGTAGAGCCGGGGCAAATAAAGAAGAGCCCTGAATCGAGTTTCACAAGTGAAGGCTCGCTCAGGGCTCTTTGAATTCCCCGTATTTCATCTTAATAGCTTTTCGTCCCGGAAAAGCTGTGGTTCCTTGTGGTTATATAGGTGTTAAAAGAACCTGTTAGTAAGTACACACACAAGATAAAGGCAGTACCTGGCAAATGCCAATATTCCGGCTACTTTGGGGTGAATGGTAGGAAATATGTGCTGAATGGTAATTTTCGGGCCGTTTGCACCCGAAAATCCTGCCATTGCTTTGGCCAAAAGCGCTTCTTTTACCCCCACTGCCCTACCAGTTCTTTTAGGAGTAAAAAAATGATGCCTTGCTATATTAATTGCGATAGGCTGGCTCGGAGGCAGAGGAAGCGTGCGTGCGATGGCCCTTCTGCCGGAAGAAAATCCGGTAAACCGCCCCCTTGTCGTTGTGGGTTTTTATTTGCCCGCTTAGTTGCCGGCACATGCTATGCAGCAAGTGTGAGCCCAGCCCTCCCTCGCGTTCGCCCAGCTCCCCCAGCGCGAAGCCCGGGCCGTTGTCCCGGTAGAACAGGCAAAAACCGTCTGCGCATCTTTTCAGGCTTATCTCGATCTCCAGCGGCAGCCCGGGGATAGCTGCGTATTTGAGGCTGTTGGTCAGTAGTTCGTTCATCATAATGCCCAGTGGCATGAGCGTTTCCAGGCCCAGCTCTTCGGTTTCCATATCTACATCAAAGATAATCTCCTGATCCGGCGGAGCAATTTGCCGGAAGTGGCGACACAGGGTTTGGGTGTATTCCAGCAAGCTGATTGTTTCCACGCCTTCTTTGCAGTAGAGGATTTCGTGCACCGCCGCCATACTGTATATGCGGTTAGACATGGACTGCAGGCTCTGCAGGGCTTTGGGGTCGTGGATATCATCCTGCTGCAAATCCAGCAGGCTGATGATGACCTGCAGGTTGTTTTTGACGCGGTGGTGGATTTCTCCCTGCAGCATAATCTGCTGCTCCAGAGATTGCGATAAATCATGATTGGCCTGACTAATCAGGACCGCCTGCTGCTGCATCCGGTAGTGGGCAGACTTTAGTTGCCAGTAGAGGTAAATCAACAGCAGGGTGAACAGGAAAAAAGCGATAGCTGCCCCTACTCCCCAGTTGCGCTGTGTCCGCTCGTAGCTCAGCGCATTAGCTTGGCTTTCTATCGTCCTTGCCTTTTGCTCGTCCTAATAACGGGCTTGTATTTCCAAAACTTTATCGCGGTTTTCCCGGGAAAGAAACTGCATTTCTCCATCGTGGGCCAGCCGCAGATAGTGCATCGCAGAGTCATGCTGCCCCAGATGCTGCAGCACATTCGCCCGGATTTTCCAGGCCGCCGGCAATACTTCGAGAGAGTCATGCCCGTTTTTTACCGCTCGGCGGGCAGCCATCAGGAAAGAATCACAGTAGAGCAGGGCGCGCTCTGGGTTCCCGAAAGCATCGTTGAGCCTGGCCAGATTGCCATACATAAAGCCGAGCCCGTGGAAATTTCCGTATGACTTGAAGGTTTTAGCTGCTTTGGAAAAATGCGAATTTGCCATTTCGAAATCCTCATCACGCGACAGCAGCCCGACCAGCATATAGCCCACCGCTTCGTGCTCGAACTCATTGTACAAAGGCGCGGTCCGGATGACTTCCTGTGCATAATACATAGCGGAATCCCGCTGTTGAGAGAATATCCGGTGATAGGAAGCCAGCCGAATCGCGAGACGGGGATAGGCAGACTGCAGATCATACTGGCCTACTGCAAGCTGCGCAGCCCGAAGGCTGTGCAGGCAGTATGCGGGTCTTAGGTGTTTTTCGTGCAGCCGTGCCAAAGTCAAATGAGCATGGACGAATATGCCCCGGCTCTCATGGGTTTTGCTGTCTTCTACCAAAGCCCATAGCTTTTCTATGGCCTCTTCGTCCTGATAGTCTTTTTCCAGTGCTTGCACCAATTGTAAGCGCACCTCCAAGCCGAAAGGAGTACTTAACTCCTTCCGGTCCTGAAGCTGCCTGGCAATCTGCTCCAACAGCTCAATGGCCTTTTTATTGCGGTAAGCATCCATATGCACCAGCGCCTCCTCGTACTGAGCTTTGAGGATAGCGGCCTCATGCATAACCTGCGCAGGCAGGCCCTTTGGCACTCCAAAAAACAGACTTATAATTAGCCAAAAACCAGGGTTTAGCTTTGACATATTTAAACATTGAGCTTGGAAATTGAAGCAGGAACATTCACTGCCGGGAATAAATCTTGTCTTTTTATTCCCCTTAGACTGTATAAATATCACCCTTTATCCATCCCCAGGCAAAGACATTTTCTAGTGATTACCAATAATAAATCACACTATTTAAACCCTTAAATCGCTACTAAAACCTATATTTATCTGAGTTTTCAGGTTTTTAATTACCAATGTATGAATTCACCATTTTCTTCTAAGTTTGTGACATTGATCCGGACATTCAAGCCTGCAGAACTGGACCTTTTTGAAGCGTGGCTGAGCACTCCTTTTCACACCAGCAATAAACACCTGCGCAAACTGCTGCGGCAGATCCGCCGGCATTATCCGGGCTTCAGCGACTCCGATTTTAGTAAAGAACAGCTTTTTCGCGAGGTAGTCCCTAAGGGCAAGTTTAGCAACCGCTGGATCAACAACCTGCTGTCAGAAGGCTTCCTGGCTGCGCGGGAGTTCCTTTCGTTTCAATATTTTCAGCAGGATTCACACTGGAAACAGGAGGCATGGCTTACGCAACTCCGACAGCGGGAGATCGATAAATGGTACTTCAAAGAGGCCATAAAAGAGAAGGATCAACTCCAACAAACGGACCATCTGAGCTGGGAAGAAGAACTTCTTGCCTACCGGCTGCAACGCGACCTTTACCACCACCCTTCTCCGGTTTACCGGTCGGCAGCAGGCAATACTGCCATCTACGACATGAGCAATCAGTTAGACCTGGTCTATTGTCTGGAAAAGGGCGCTATCCTGGCTGAAAAGATCAGCCGGAGCAACATCCTGAAGAGCCCGGAGCAGCGCTACGACCGGGAGCTGAAAATATGGCTCGCCCTGAGCGAAAAGATAGAACACCCTTCCATTACGCTTTACCGGCTACGCTTTATGGCTTCTGCCCCTGTAAATCTGGACGAGTACGGGCAGCTTTCCAAAGCGTTTTTGCGCTGCTTTAGCCGCCTCGAAGAGAAGGAGCAGCGCATACAGCTGTTTTTACTGCTCAACGACACCACGCGGCTTGTCCGGCAGGGCCAGCTGGCTATTTCCAGCCTGTTGCCGCTCTACAAAATCGGACTGCACCACGAAACCCTGCTGCCGGAAGGGAGGCTTAGCTACGCCACCTTCACCAACATCATCGTAGCGGCCAATACCAGTGAACAATTTGCATTTACCAAGCAGTTCATCGGCAGATATGCCGACCGGCTGGAAGAAGAAATCAGGGAGGACTGCCTGCGGTGGGCCCGGGCGCATATGGCCTTTTACAAAAAAGACCCGGAGGCCTGCACGCGAATTTTGGGGGAACGGGACATAGAGCACCCACAGCTCAAATTGGTATCCCGGCTACTCCATACACAGGCCTACTTCGAGCTGTTTTTGGAAGACCAGAGCTACGACAACTACCTCTACAATTACCTCTCTACCTTCGAAAAATGGCTCAACCGTAACCGCTACTATTCCCGCGCTTATCTCCAAACGGCGACCCGCTTTGTGCAGAAATGCCGGCAAATGGCACTCCTCTGGCAGGAACCCCCACTAGACCGTCACCGCCTCCAATCCCTGTTCGAGGATGTAAAAGACATTCAGGCACCGGAGTGGCTTAAACAAAAGCAAAGGCAATTGCTGGAGCTTGCAGAAACAGAATAGGCCGCCCTTAGCCCTGCTTAAGCAGCTGCAGTATATCCTTCCTGCGGCCCCGGCTGATCGGGATGGCATCGTCCTGCACGTACAGGTTTTCGTTATCCCAGTGGCTTATCTTGGAAAGATTGACTGCGTAGCTGCGGTGGGTTTGCACAAAAGTATCATCGGGCAGCTTCTCCAGCGCCTCCCGCAAAGAGGACCGCTGAAGCACCGTCTTGTTGTTCGTCAACTCAATGTGCACGTAATTATGGTCCGCCCGCAGATAAAGAATATCCTCCACCGGCACCTGATAGTATTGCCGCCCGTTGTAAAGCCGGACCATCTCCTTTTCAGCCGACTGCGCCTTGAAATTACTTACAGCAATCTCAATAGTAGTGAACAGGCTGTTCTGCTGAACCGGCTTGGAAAGGTATCCCGCCGGCAGCGTTTCTTTGGCCGCCTCCAGATGAGCACGGTCCAGTTGGGAGGTAAGAAAAATAAACAGGACCTCATAAGGCTGGGAACGCAGGAAGCGGGCAAAATCGATCCCGGTTTTCTCGCCGCTAAGCCGGATGTCAATCAGACAAAGGTCAGGCTTATGCAGCTCATACAATTCAATGGCTTCCTCATACGAAATAGCGTGGGCGACAGGCTCATAGCCTCGCTTGCGCAAATATCGTTCAATGGTTCCTGCTATCAGGACTTCGTCCTCTACAACCAGTACACGCAGTGGATTCATACAATTACTAATGCTGTCATTAACCTGATCAAATCGACAGAGCCGCTGCAGTTTCGGCCTTGCTGCTCTTTTACTTTTCCCGCTCCGTCACAAACATCACCAGGTCTTCCAATGATTTCCGTGCCGGAGAGTGGTCAAATACTTCGAGCAGTTCAAAGGCTTCTGTCCGAAAGCGCAGCATTGCTTCCCGGGCGTATTCCAGCCCGCCGCTGCCACGCACAAAATTGACGACTTCACGCACTTTTTCCGGCTTTTCGCTATCCTTTTTAATGGTGGTAATAATCCGGCGGCGGGTCTTGGCATCTGTCTGCTTCAGGGCATAAATCAGCGGCAGCGTCATCTTCTTTTCCTTGATATCGATGCCCAGCGGTTTGCCGACGTCACTGCTTCCGAAGTCAAACAAGTCATCGCGTATCTGGAAAGCAATGCCGATTTTTTCGCCGAACAGGCGCATGCGTTCTATCGTCTCTTCATCCTTGGTCGCAGAGGCTGCACCGGCACTACAGGCTGAAGCAATCAAAGAAGCCGTTTTTTGCCGGATGATATCGTAGTAGATGCTTTCTTCTATATCCAGGCGGCGGGCTTTTTCAATCTGCAGCAGCTCGCCTTCGCTCATCGCTTTTACCGCATCGGAAACGATCTCCAGCAGCCGGTATTCTTTGTTGCGCAGCGCCAGCAGCATGCCCTGTGAGAACAGGTAATCTCCGACCAGTACGGCTATTTTGTTTTTCCAAAGCGCGTTGATAGAAAAGAATCCGCGCCGCTCGAAGGAATCGTCCACCACATCATCGTGCACCAGGGTAGCCGTATGCAGCAACTCTACCAATGAGGCAGCCGAATAGGTGGGCTCTTTCACTTCTCCACAGAGCTTAGCCGTCAGGAAGACGAACATAGGGCGCACCTGCTTCCCTTTGCGCCGCACGATGTAGTAGGTAATTTTATCCAACAAAGAGACAGGGCTGCGCATGGCCTCCCGGAAGTGGGATTCAAATATTTTCAGTTCTTCGTCAATGGGCTGCTTGATGGAATCAAGAGACTTTGCCATGCTGATGCGTTTTGCTGCCCAAAGCTACAAAACTTCATCATTTGACCACCCGAAAACGCTTGACCAGTTTCCCGTTGCCCATGACCACGATGAGGTATTCGCCCCTCGAAATGCCGCTCAGATCAAGGCTCTTGATCGCTTCGCCGGCTGGTTCCGAAGGCAATTCCGGATTTGTGACCAGCTTGAGGTTGCCATCGGACAGTTTCTTGATCAGCTTGATGGAGACGGTACCAGGGTTAGGCAAAATGTACTTAATGCGCACCGTCCCCTGTGCATCAGGCTGCACTTTAGGGAAGCCGGACCAGTCATTTGGGTCGTCCGGGTTGGAGCCGTCATTGGCAGCAGCGGGCTTGCCGGCAGGCTGCGGCCTGGTCATACGGCTCTGTGGCTGCTCCCGCTGCGGAGCTTGTGCGGGCGGGCGTGCTTCTGCAAAAGCCGGTGGCTGATAGCGCGGGTTGTCAATGGTAAGCACATCGCCGGTGGGCGGGTTCCAGATTACGATGCCTTTGGGCGGGTTGAAAATATCGTCATGGCTTACTTCAGCTACTGTATGCACCCGGTCTGTCTTGATCGTCCGGACTTCTATTCGCTGCTGGTCTATAAAAATCCACTTGAACTGATTGAAGCTACCGCTTGCCCGGGTCCAACTACGGCTGCGGTCGTTATCGCGCAGGGGGGCGCCCCAGCAGCCTTCGCCGATGTATACGGTGCCGCGCTCGTTATCGCGCACGAAACCATCTTCGCCATCCCGTTGCGGGCGGAGCGGGTAAGTCGTTTTAACTACGTGGGCATCAGACTCGACGACCAGGTTTACCCGATGGTCGTAGAAGAGGTTGGCCCAGTTGGAGTATAGGTCGTCACGGGAAGCCTTTCGGCTGGTGTGCGGGCGCATGCCCTGATGGTACTGTGCCATCTTCCAGGTAACCCGCTCATTAGCCTTAAGGTCTCCCTCCAGCCAGATGCGCTGCTTACCGCTGGGCGAGATAAGGGAGTTGAGCGTATACAGGCGCAGCAGGTTGCCGCCAAAGGTCAGCGCGTAGTACACATCGCTGCCTGGTACGTCAAACAGCTCGGTGATGGAGCCATTCTCCCGCTCGTGGTTGCCGCGCGCCGGAACTATAGGAAACAAACGGCCATCGCTGCCGATAGTGTACTGCCAGTCGTCAAACCAGTCCCGCCAGTTTTCGTTAGTGTCGCCGCCGGTCATATCACCGGCAAAAACCACAAAGTGGGGCCGTAGCTTGCTGACCAGGCTGTTCGCGTTGCGCCGGATATCCCGGTTGTTGCGCGAGTCTCCGCCGGCTACGATGGACAAGCGGACGTTGGGGTCGTCAGGCGCCGTTTTGAAGGACATGCGCTGACTGGTATGATCGCTGTCTTTGATGACAAAATAGTACACCGTGTTCGGCTCCAGGCCGCTGAGGCGTACAAAATGGTTATTCATCCCTTTGGAATAGGTGATGCGGTCCGGCCGCTTTTGATTGCGGTAGGCTGCTGCCTGCGTTCCAAAGTCGATGATATCAAAGTATAGCACGGGATTGTCGCCTGAGGCCTGCTCCCAGCCTATGACCATAGTTGTAGCCGGGTCATCCCGCCACATGCAGCGAAACCGCGTGCTTGCAGCTTCTGACGGCACTATAGCGGTAAAATATCCTGCTAAGCACAGTACTAATGAAAAATACCAGCCGCTTCTTTTTGACATCCAATAAGAGTTTTGTTCTGTCTGTAAAAGTTGGTTTCCTGAAAAGGCAGGCCAAAGTAAGCCATTTTCCCGTTTTGGCTATCCTGAAGCCTGTTATACTGCGGGCGCCCTTCTTCGGTTGCAAAAAGCAGTGAGGTTTTGCGAGAACTACAAAGCTTTACAGCTCTTATTTATTGTGTAAGGCCCGGGCAATCCCTGCGGCAGCGGCCATTTTGTTGCCATTTTTCAGCCAGTCGGCGTTCCGGCCCTTCAATTTGCCTGCTCATCTCTTTGTTCTGGCCAAAAGACGCTACCTTTGAGCAGGCTTTTACAACTAAAGTTCAAAATTGCACCCCGATGAAGAAAGATCATATCCTTTTCGACTTAATCAATAAAGAATTAGACCGTCAGCGTACCGGCGTTGAACTGATCGCTTCCGAAAACTTCACCAGCCCGCAGGTAATGGAAGCTGCCGGCAGCGTACTGACCAACAAATACGCAGAAGGCTACCCCGGCAAACGCTACTACGGCGGCTGCGAGGTGATCGACGAAGTGGAACAACTGGCGATCGACCGCCTGAAAGAGCTTTTCGGAGCAGCTTACGCCAATGTGCAGCCCCACTCCGGCGCACAGGCCAATGCAGCCGTATTCCTCGCTGTCCTGCAGCCCGGCGACGCCATACTGGGCTTCGACTTATCCCACGGCGGCCACTTATCGCACGGCTCCCCGGTCAATTTTTCCGGCAAAGTGTACAAGCCGCACTTCTACGGAGTCGAAAAAGATACTGGCCTGATCGATATGGACAAGGTGGAAGCTAAAGCGCTGGAAGTAAAGCCGAAGCTGATCATCTGTGGCGCGTCGGCCTATTCCCGCGACTGGGACTACGCACGTTTCCGCGCTATTGCCGACAAGGTGGGCGCTCTGCTGCTTGCAGATATTGCTCACCCCGCCGGGCTGATTGCTGCCGGCCTGCTCAATGACCCGCTCAGGCACTGTCATATCGTCACCTCCACCACGCACAAAACGCTACGGGGGCCGCGCGGCGGTATCATCATGATGGGGGAAAACTTTGACAACCCCTGGGGCCGGAAGACCAAAAAGGGCAACCCGATCAAAATGTCGGCCATCCTCAACAGCGGCGTCTTCCCCGGCATGCAGGGCGGGCCACTGGAGCACATCATCGCTGCTAAAGCAGTAGCCTTCGGCGAAGCGCTGCAGCCGGCTTTCAAAGCTTACGGCGAGCAGGTTATCCGCAATGCAAAAGCTATGGCATCAGCATTCGTCAGCAAAGGCTACGAAGTCATCTCCGGCGGTACCGACAACCACCTCATGCTGATCGACCTGCGCTCCAAGGGCGTTACCGGAAAGGTAGCAGAAAAAGCACTCGGGCTGGCGGATATCACCGTGAATAAAAACATGGTGCCCTTTGACTCGGAAACACCATTTGTGACCTCCGGTATCCGCATCGGGACAAGCGCCGTTACTACCCGCGGCCTGCAGGAAGAAGACTGCCTGAAAGTTGTCGACTGGATTGATACCATAATTTCTGATGTAGAAAATGAGGCCGCAATAGCGGAAATCCGGAAACAAGTCAATACATTTATGTCAGAATATCCTCTTTACGCTATGGCAGATATGCCGGCGTAAGCTATTTCCGGCGCAAGCAACACCAACCGCCGGGATATACCACACCTATTTAACATTTCCACACACGTGGGGATATCTAAGACTCTACACCTTGCCCGGGGTAGCCTTGCTGCTCCGGGCATTTTTTTGACAAAAATCATCCTGCCGACTGACAAAAAGCAGGGCTTTTCTCCTTGTACCTACAGCAATTTGGGATTGGAAAGATTCCTAACCAAAACCAAATCGCCATGTTACGTGCACCGATCCAAAATACGGCATTCGACCGAATGGGCGAACGGTACGCCCGGCTTATAGACCCTAACCACTTCCTGGGCCGCAGTGCTTTTGACATTCATCCACCGAAGGAAAAGCCGCCTGTCAATATCGTTCAGAATGGCAAACTCTTCGAAATGCAGGTCATGGTACCCGGCTTTAGGAAGGGAGAGCTGGAAGTCAAGGTAGAAAACAGTATCTTGATCATTCGGGGCGAAAAGTCCGAAAGCCGCAAGGAAGAGGAAGGCGCCTATGTGCTGGAAGAATTCAATTTTGATTCTTTCGAACGCCGCTTCCGGCTGTCGGACTCTATCTCCCGGGAAAAGATAAGCGCCCGTTACGAAAACGGCATGCTGTACCTCACCTTTGTGGATGTGCCCGCCGAGGAAGAGCGGGAGGCACAAACCGTTGAAGTGCAGTAAGCCAGATTTTTTTAAAAAACGAAAACCACCGCAAATGCCTACTTTTAAAAGAGTGCTGCTCGCCCTTGACCTTTCCGGCATCGACGAGCAGCTCCTTCAGTTCATCGCTCAGCACGCCGAAGCGCTGGGCACAGAGAAGCTGTACCTGCTCCACATCATCCCCGATTTTGCCCTGCCGGCGGGAGCGGAAGCGGATTTCCGCAGCAAGTTTGCGCCCGACATCCCAGTAGACGAACAGCTGAAAAAGAAAATTACCGAACAGCTCGAATCCAGCTTCTCTGTCCCCGATTCTATTGAGGTGGAAATTGAAGTGCGCGAAGGAAAACCCTACGAAAAACTGCTGCACTGGCTGAAGGTCAAGAATATCGACTTGCTGGTGCTCGGCAAAAAAGCCATCAGCGAGGGCAGCGGTATCACCGCCAAGCGGGTGGCCCGTAACGCCTCCTGCTCCGTGTTGTTTGTGCCCGAGCACGCTGCCGGCAGCTTTCAGCACCTCGTCGTCCCTAATGACTATTCCGAGAATTCCGGCCGCGCCATTCAGGCTGCCGTACAGCTCAGCCGGCGGCTCGGCGGAGTGCCGGTCCACAGCCTCCACATCATAGACCTGCCGCCCGAAGATTACTACAACCGTACCGGCCCCGGACAAGGCTACCGCGGGCTGCTCATGGAGTCGGCAAAGATGGCCGGCCGGGATTTCCTGAAACAACAAAAGCTGCGCGACGAAGACATCGTGGAGGCTTATCACGAAAATACCAAGGGCAATGTGCCCCGGCAGATTCTCGCTTACGCCCGGGATCACGGAAACTGCCTGCTGATCATGGGCGCTAAAGGCCATGCTCCCTTTGAGACCTTCCTTTTTGGCTCCGTGACAGAGAAGCTGGCGCAAGCCGTAGAGCAACAGCCTCTGCTTATCGTACGCTAACTCCCACTCCACAGGCGGGCAGCCCCTGGCAGGCTGCCCGCACGCAATTCTGCCTATCCCTCCTGCCCCTTTCTGACAAATCTCAAGGCAGACACTGACATTTCTCATCTGGGCTTCAAAGAAAAAATCGCTGCTTTGATATAATTCCTCATACCGCATATTAAGGTGTTAAGACACCGGGCGGCAAAATCTTTGAATGATGAAACCTGGCCTCCTCTCCACAGCGACCTTTTTACTGATCGCCCCCGAAGCGACAGGAACTAAAACACGGCGCCCTGCCAAAGGGGACCTGGCCCCGCCTTCCGGGCCGCAGCCGGGGCAGGACCGTACAGTGGAGATTCCGGCCCTGGAGGAATGCGAATTGCGCGGCCGCGCGGCACTTGGTGTTTCTGTGGTAGCTCTGGCTGCTTTCCTGATGGGCTTCCTGGCCATCGCCTGGATGCTCTCCTTCGTAGGCTTCATTGCTGCTTCTATGGTCCTGATGGATCAATCCCGGGGGCATTACTGGCCGGCGCGTTTGGCCCTGTTGCTCAGCCTGATGTTTGTTTTTGGGCTGGTAGGCTTCGTGCTGATATACAGCTGACGGACTCCTGCTCCCTAATCGACAAAAGCTAAAAACCATGCAAGACATCAAAAAAATCCTGTTTCCGACCGACTTCTCCGGTACTGCACAAAATGCATTCCGTTACTGCCTGAAGCTCGCAGACGTTTACGAGGCAGACATACAGCTGCTGCACGTCATCTATCCGGAGTACGAAGCCCTTGACCTGCCGGTAATGGCAGCGCAGGCCACCAAAGAAAAAGCCGAGGCTGCCAAGCATATCAGTAAGCAGTTCGTCGAACTGGCCATGGTACAGCTGCAGGCCGCTGATCAGTTATCCAACGTACCGGTCATCCACTCCGATGTAGAAATCGGTACGCCTTCCAATATCATCACCGATATCGCCCGGCGGGAGAACGCCGACCTGATCGTCATGGGTACCAAAGGCGTACATAACGCACTCGAGCACTTCTGGGGCAGCGTTACCACTTCCGTCGTGGAGCACGCCCCCTGCCATGTATGGGTAGTCCCCGAAGAGGCGCCCTATGCTGAAATCAACGTAGCCGCCTTCGCCACCGACCTGAACGAAGCCGACCCCTACCATATCTGGGAGTTCGGCAAGCTGCTCGCCCCTTTCCACCCGGTCATCGACTGTGTACATGTGGATCAGGAAAAGAGCGTGGAACACACGATAGACTTTGCCAACCTGGGCCGCTTCTTTGAGAACAGGGCGCCGGCTTTGCAGATCAACTTCCATACCCTGGAGGGCGATTCCGTCAGTGAAGCCCTTGAGGCTTTTGCCGACGAGCGCGACATCGACCTGCTGGCCATGTATGCGCCGCAGCATTCCTGGTTTGACCGGCTGTTCCGCCGGAGCAATACCCGGTCGATGGCATTCAAAACCCGCATACCACTGTTGCTGCTCAAGCATTAAATCCTAACCAGGGGAGCAGCAATAGTTGCTCCCTACACCACCATAAACTCATATCGCATGGGACAACTAGCCGTAAAACCAGCCAATGAAAATCGCACTGCCTACATGCGGCATCTGCTGCGTGATATTCAGGCCCTGGATCAAATGATCCGGTCTTTTAAGTTTGAGAAAGGCCGGCAGCGCATTGGTGCGGAGCAGGAGCTGTTTATGATCGACAGTTCCGGGCAGCCTTCTTCGCAAGCCTACAACCTACTGTCAGAGCTGCCGGACTCCTTCACCTATGAGATCGGCCGCTTCAACCTTGAGGCCAACCTCGACCCTTTTGATCTTGACCAGCATGCATTCAAACGCACCGAGGCTCAACTGCGGGACCTGCTCGCCAAACTCCGGGAAGTGGGCGACCGCCACAGTACACTACCTATCCTCACAGGCATACTGCCCACCATCCGCCCCTGCCACCTTACGGAAGAGCACCGCGTGCCGCTGCAGCGGTTTGATGTGCTGAACGAGGCCCTCCTCAAGCAACGGGGCGGCACCTTTGAAATCAGCATACACGGTGCAGACGAGCTTACGGCATCCCTCAAATCTGTAATGTACGAAGCTGCGAATACGAGCTGGCAGCTGCACCTGCAGATCGACCCGCGGCCCGAGAACGCGCGCGACAATTCCTTCCTGCCGAGCGCGCTGCCCCCCGGCCTGCGCCGCCAGCTCATAGGCCGCGAGCGCCAGCCCGCCGTCGGAGAGGTCGGTGCAGGCGCGGATCCAGGC
>CAJXXJ010000029.1 GCA_913062745.1 uncultured Phaeodactylibacter sp. | reverse complement strand
CATCTCTTTGTACATACGACCTTGAACATCATACTGTAAAAATGCTTGTATCGTTCTTAATTTGGTCATACTAACAACACCTAACAAGTCCTGGCCACGCCCTTGCTTAATATACTCGGCTATTTCTTTATCGGACATTGAAGCACCTTTTACCAAATCAGCATAAGATACATCACTATTGGACCAAACTTCACTATCATCATACTGATGTTTATCGTGATCATCTTTATGGGTTAAATATCTCAAAAAGGCTTTTTTACTTTTTACGATCTCAACGAAATTGGATTCAACTTCTAACAAATTAGCAACAGTCGATATCTTTCTTGGAGTGTCATAGTCTATGAGAACATGAGTATGCGGTTCTACTATCTCGCCAGTTTCACTATTAACATCTTTATCATGATTGATAACATGCACTACTGCGGACCCTTTTAATTGCTTCAAAATCGTGCTTATTTGCTCTTCTGACCACATCGGTTTTAGACTTGCCGTAAATGTTCTACCACTTATCATTATTTTACCCCTTTATTATTGGCTTACTACACTACTACGTTATCGTGTTTGCCGTTATTTTGTCAAGGGTTCTACTACAATTACTACACTGCTCATAGACAAGCCCATGAGCAGTAAAAAAAAAGACCGACAATGAAGGGCCTTTTTAAGGTTGTCTTTGGTGAGGGGGTCGGTACCCTATGGGATAGCCGACCACACCATACCGACCAACTTTATTTTTTGACCGCAACCTGAACGGAAAGGCCGGCAGATAGCCACGCGGAAGGAAAAAAAACAAGCTTGAAAAACGGAGTTCATGCTCCGCACTTTCAAGCTTGAAGGGGGCCGGCCGCAAAGGCTGCGACTGGCTTTTATTTAAAAGACCATTCCTTATCCCTGACTGGTAGGGCGTACCTGCAGCTCATTGATGTGCACACCATTGGGCTCGCAAACGGCATAGTGGATAGCATTAGCAATATCTTCGCTATCCAGAAAGTCCAGCTCGCCCATGCTGCTTTTGAAATCCTCCATCAGTTCTTCATCGGTAATAGAATCCGTCAGTTCCGTCTCTACAGCACCGGGTTCAATACAGGTCACGCGGATATTGTGCTTTGGGGACAGCTCCTGCCGCAGCCCGTCGCTGATGGCGCGCACGGCAAATTTGGTACCCGAGTAAACCGCGCCGCCCGGTGACACCTCCCGGCCCGCCACACTTGAAATATTGACGATGTGCCCGCTTTTGCGCTCTACCATATCCGGCAAGGTTTCCGCCAGGCAGTGGAGAACGCCATTAACATTGACATCCACCATTTTCAGCCATTCGTCCACGTGCATATTTTTCATGTAACTCAGCGGCATGATGCCGGCATTATTGACTAGTACGTCGCAGGGCCCAAAGGCACTGCTCGTCTCCTGTACGAGCTTTTTGATATCATCCCGTTTGGTGACGTCCACTTCCACGGCAATAGCAGTGCCGCCTGCCTCTTCAATGTCTTTTTTAAGCTCATCAAGCCGGTCTTTGCGGCGGGCGGCCAGAGCCACTTTAGCCCCGTCCCTGGCCAGTTTTTTGGCAGTAGCTTGCCCGATGCCGCTACTGGCACCGGTGATGATGATAACTTTATCCTGAATATTCATAAGTGTTGTGTTCTGATTTTACTAAAAAAGAAGTACGGGACGGTTCTTTACGCCAGTTCCATAATTGCTTTAGCGTTGACGAACTCGTGTACGCCGAAGCCGCCGTGCTCGCGGCCGTAGCCGGAGTCTTTGACGCCACCGAAGGGCATATTGGGCTGAGCCAGGCCAAAGGAGTTGATAAAGACCATGCCGGTATCAAAGTGATCGCGGGCAAATTGGCGCGCCCGTTCAGGGTCTTTGGAGAAAATACCGCCACCAAGGCCAAAGCGGCTGTCGTTGGCGATGCGCATGGCATCCTCGTCATCCTTGGCACGCATGAGCGAGGCAACAGGGCCGAATAGTTCTTCGTCGTAAGCCGGCTGGCCGGGCTTTACATTTTCCAGTACCGTTGCCGGGTAATAAAAGCCGGGGCCGTCCGGCATTTCGCCGCCACAGAGGGCCTTTGCGCCTTTTTCAACGCTTTTCTGTACCTGTTCGTGCAGCTCTTCCCGCAGGTCTTCACGTGCCATAGGGCCGAGTTTATTGTTTTTGTCGAAGGGGTCGCCGTAGGGCAGGTTTTTCATTTTTTCCACGTAAGCATCGCGGAAATCATCGTACAACTCATCGACTACAATGAAGCGCTTGGCAGCTACGCAGGTCTCGCCATTGTTGAAGACCCGCCCCAGAACGCAGGCTTTCACAGCAGTTTCCAGGTCGGCATCCGACAGTACGATATAGGCATCATTGGAGCCCAGTTCCATCACCGTCTTTTTGAGAGCAGCGGCGGCTTTCTGGGCAATAATCTTGCCGGCGCCCGGGCTGCCGGTGAGGGTCACCCCACGTACCAGTTCATGCTCAATGACCTTATCCGATTGATCATGGTCGATCAGCAGTACTTTAAAGATGTCATTGGGCAGGCCTGCCTTTTGGAATATCTTCTCCAGCAGCAGCGCGCAGCCGGTTACATTTGCAGCGTGTTTGAGCAGTACGCCGTTGCCCGCCATGAGGCTAGCTGCCGCGTAACGGATGACCTGGTAAGCCGGGAAATTCCAGGGCTGAATACCGTACACCACTCCAATAGGGCTGTAGGTGATCAGGCCGTTACCGCCATTGGGCAGTTCGCGCTTTTCATCCTGCAGCTCCTCCGGGCCGGTTTTAGCGGTGTATTCGCAGATGGCAGCACAGAGCTCTACTTCCTGATGCCCCTGTTGATACAGCTTGCCCATTTCCTCGGTCATCAGCTTAGCAAATTCCTCTTTGTGGCCGCGCAGCGCTTTAGCCAGGTTTTGGAGATGCTCGCCGCGCTCCTTGTGGGTAAGCTTCTTCCAGTCCAGAAAAGCCTCGTGGCAGGCCCGGATGGTTTGGTCGACCCGCTGATCGGTAAATTGTTCGTATTCTTTGATGGTCTCGCCGGTGGCGGGGTTGATGGTTGTTATCATAGGTTCTTTGTCGTTATGTACTACGGAACGAGGCGAAGGGGTGGATGTTCGGGGCAGACATAGCGCAAATACCTGAGAGCGGTTTTACTTGGCTTTCGCCAATACGCCAGGTGGGTACGGAAGGATGAGACAAACTGCTAAAAAGGAGCTCTCGGTTGATATCACAGGCGGGTTGGCTCAGCCTGTAAAGCTGCGCCGCGACAGTACCAAAATGTCACGAAGGCATACTACGCGGTATCACTCTTCATAATATTCAAACTCCAGATGATAAGTATTGTCAGGGAGGTCGGCGATACTATAACCCAGTTTCATCAGCAGGCCGTTGCTTACCTCCTCCATGTCTGCAGAGACATTTACAGCCCGGTATGTACCATTCCCATCGAGATAGGAGGAGGTAAGAGGGGCTTCTTCTGAAACTTTCAGCCCGAGGGCTAAACCGATGTAGGGGTCATAAAAACCGAAAGCGTAGTTGAAGGCCGGATTAAACGCGGCATTGAGAGAAGGCGTTGCCGCAAAATCGGAAAACGTGTACTGCCAGGCCAGCAGATTGCTGTCTGTGGCATTAGTCGTAAAGTGAGAGATCGTATCGATATTGTTGCTGGTACTTCTTACGAAATGAGCAGCGTTGAAATAACCGTTATCGCGGTCATAGTGGTCTTCAAAAGTATTGATGTAGCCATCCGCAGCCGTCAGGACGTACCGCCCCTGAGCATCCGGAGAAGATAAGATGATCTGGCCGCCCTGATCGTCCACGTCAAAAACTTCAGATACCATGGTCCCGCTGTTGATAAAATCACGCGTAATCGTCAGGGTAGTTACTGCTTCGCCGCTGTACGCCACCTCGTAGGTTCTGTAAGCAAAATTCCCCTGCGTAATCTGTATAGATTCGACTCTTCCGCTGCCATCGTACGTCAGCTCCGTTATTTCGTCTGAGGGCATACCATTGATAAAGCCCTCGACTTTCTTGAGCGGCCCGGAGGCTGCGCCGGGGAAAGGGGCTTCACTGTCGTCACAGGAGGCAAATAAGAGTAGTACGGACAGAAATAACAGTTGGTAACGCATCACAGAAATATTTAAACCTAAATATAAAAAAAAACGCGATTCCAGGGAAGCTCATGCTACAACCTTTCAGGCAAAAGCAAGCTTGTCTAGTCCCGCCTGTGGATCATTCTATATTTGCCGAAAATAGACGCCCCGCCGCCCGGGTTTATCGCCATCGCCGAGGTGGTGATTTCTCAAAAGCATTGCACTGAACGGAAGACAGTGGCACAGGTGCCCAAACCATGCAACAGAAGTCCCCGGCAACGGAATGGAGGCTTTCAGTGCTGAAAAATAAAAACGTGATCTTGCGGGCAGTATCCTTCAATACGCTAACACCCCCAGCGCAGCCTCCACCGATGCCATCAGCTCCTCCTCCTGCCCTGGTATCTTGCCCACTACCTTCACGCCGTTGTACAGGGTAAAAATCATACCGGCGATCGCCCGCAGGTCTTTGCCAGCCGCAATTTCCCCCTGTTCCACGCCCTTTTGCAGAAATTGGCAAAACACTTCCGTAAAAGCCACTTTGTTAGCTTGCAGAGTCTCTTGCAGCGCCTCATCCGCCGGCAATAATTCAGTGGTGACGTTGACGACGAAGCAGCCTTTGCGGTCCGACTGCGACTCGGCAATGGCATTGGCGAAAAGCTGACGGAAGCCTTCGCGCACACTCTCCTGGCTTTCCAGAAAACGCTTTAGCCCGGCTGTATTGGTAGCCCGGTACAGCTCAAAGGCCCGGTCGAACAGCGCGCGCTTCCCGCCGAAGGTATCGTACAGGCTCGCCCGGTTGATGCCCATGGCGTCCACCAGGTCCTGCATAGAAGTGGCATGATAGCCGTTTTTCCAAAAAGCATCCATTGCTTTTTGCAAGGCTTCCTGCTCGTCGAAGGTCTTGCTACGTGGCATATTCAAAAAGTTTAGGGAACCAGCAGTGCCGATTCCCTAAACATAACCCGAAATTGGAATTATCGTTCCAGATTAGGGCAAAAAAATTAGTTGGCGGCCAGCAGCGGGTTTACGTTGATACCGCCATCGATGTTGTATTCGCCGCCTGTGATGAAGGAGGCATCATCCGAAGCCAGGAAAACCACGAGCTTAGCGATATCCTCCGGCTGCCCGAACCGCTTGAGGGGAATCCGGTTCTGCATAGCGGTGGCAAAGCCGTTCAGCTGCTCCTCGCCCATGCCGGTTTTGCCGAAAATAGGTGTGGCTACCGGGCCGGGATTTACGGCATTCACCCTGATTTGGCGGGGGGCCAGCTCGGTGGCAGCGGTGCGGGTGTAGGAATTTAGCGCAGCTTTGGAAGCCGCATAAACAGCCGTGTTTGGCATGCCGGTGTAGGCATTTACGGAAGACAAATTGATGATGGAGGCCCCGTCGTTGAGGACGGGCAGGAACTTCTCGATGGTGAATACCGCACCCTTAAAATTGATCCCCATCTGATGGTCAAACATCTCCTCGCTGATTTGCCCGACCGGTGCCGGAGCGAAAATGCCGGCATTGACGAACAGCACGTCCACTTTACCGTACTCCGCGCTTACCTGTTCTACCAATTTGTCAATTGCGCTCAGCTGGCTGACATCCGCTACGATGCCCTTAACCTGCAGAGCCGCGGCGGCCTGCTCAACTTTTTCCGCCGACCGCCCGGTGATGATCACTTTCGCCCCGGCTGCTTTCAGGCGTTCTGCGCTTGCGTATCCGATGCCGCTGTTACCGCCGGTGACGACGGCTACTTTTCCGTTTAAATTACTCATAATGGTCTGTTTTTTCTTTTACTGGAACGTCCGTTCCGAATTAAATCACAATAACCAGAACGAACGTTCCAAATAAAAGGTTGACCATCGGGTGATTTTTTCCTGAAAAAAGATCAGTAGGCCCGCTGAGTGCGGGTTTTGGCAGGCTGAGTGGATTGCAGCGCGCGCTCTGCCTGCACTATATGCCGCTGATTGTGGTAGATGAGCACCCGCAAGGTGTCGCCCAGCCGCAGCTTAATCCAGGAGGAAATGGAAATGGCCGTTTTGGTTTTGCTCAGGCTGACGGTTTCGGCTTCTTTCAGCAGGGCCAAGGTCTGCTTCTGCTGCGCTACAAAGGTATGCAGCACCTCTGCCCTCAGCTCACTGCCCATCGGGTCCATGCGGGAGAAGGTCTTCATCTTATTGAGCTTTTCCTTCGGCAGCAGGCTTTTGGCGAAGTAATTGCCCAGCCAGCCGCTGCTATATTTGGCGGAAGCCGGATGCGGGGACTGCGCGATACGTTGCTGTATTTCCGGCAGGTAAAAATTACCGTAACGATTAAGGTGTTCGATGCACTCGAGGGCGCTCCAGCTACCGGGGCCCGGCCGCTGATTGAGGCGGCCCTCGCTGAGTTGCAGCATTGCTTCTGCCCGCTTGTGGTTGTCCAGGGTACGCTGCCTGAGGTCAGCCAGCAGGTCGGTGGTATTGGCCTTCATTCTCATCGGGGATAGCCATTAGGGAAACAACTTCGTCGTCGGTATAGCTATACCTTTTTTGAATAAGGCCCGAAGTTCAACTGAGGGGTGCAGGAAGACAACCGCCAAACCTCAGTGCAGTAAAAAAAATGCGGTATGAGTGGTTTTAAGGGGTAACCAAACCCCAAGCCCGATACACACGCAAAATGCTAAAAAACAGGTTTTTAACCAAAAACACTCCCCTCATCCATTTTTTTTGCTGCACTTAAATTATTCAAATGTCCTATATTTGTGGGGTTATTTTTGTTCTCAACATTTATCAAATATGCACCCATGAAAGACTTGACAATCTGCTCATTTCTACTCCTGGCTTTATGCCTTTTCCCTCAATTTATGCAAGCGCAGGGCAACCCTAAAATAAGCGTTCAGGGTACCCTCAAGGACGCAAACGGCGTAGCCGTTGAAGACGGCCCGCAAACAGTCACGTTCAAACTTTACCACGAGGAAAGCGGTGGAACCGCACTTTGGGAGGAAACTGCTGATGTAATCGTTACCGGTGGAATCTACAGCCACTATCTCGGCAGTGAAATGCCGCTTGATGCACTCATCTTTGACGATGTGGTGTACCTGGGAGTCACCATCAATGGTTTTGAGCTGCAGCCCAGAGCGGAGATGACCTACACCCCCTACACGCTTTTCGTGAACGAAGCTGGCAATGGCGTCCCTCCGGGCGGCATCCTTCCCTTCGGTGGCACTACCGACCGGGTCCCGATGGGCTGGCTGCCCTGCGACGGTCGCGCTGTCAGCAGCCAGCAATACCCACGACTGTACGCAGCTATCTGTACTAACTGGGGGAGACGGCTCCAATGACAGCAATGGCTCTACGGACTTCAACGTACCCGATATGCGCGGTGTGTTTGCCCGTGGCTGGGACGGCGGCTCCAACCGCGACCCGGACCGAGGAGGCCGTACGGCTCTGCTTTCCGGCGGCAATACCGGCAATAATGTAGGCAGCTACCAGGGCGACGAAAACAAGCAGCACAACCACGGCGTCAGCCAAACGCCACACTCTCACGGTATCAATGACCCGGGCCATACTCACTCATATCAAGATAGATACAATAGCTCATTAATCTCTGATAATGCAGATGACAGAACTGTCGGTTCTAATACCACGGTTAACGATGGCAGAATCACGAACTCTTCAACTACGGGTATCAGCATCAACAGTGCTAATGCCAATATCAGCATCCAAAACGCCGGAGGTAACGAGAGCCGCCCGAAAAACGTGTACGTCCTTTACATGATCAAGATTTAAGCGCGGCCGGACTCTTTTTTCCTTTATTCAGTCAGCCTGGAGGACAGTGAGGAGCCATGCCCGGGTATGGTTGCCCACTACTGCCAAAG
Source organism: uncultured Phaeodactylibacter sp. (assembly GCA_913062745.1). Lineage (GTDB taxonomy): Bacteria > Bacteroidota > Bacteroidia > Chitinophagales > Saprospiraceae > Phaeodactylibacter. The sequence continues at coordinate 6,345 of CAJXXJ010000029.1, read as the reverse complement.
GTAAAGCAGCCTCAAAGTGCTGGCATTACAAAATATGCACATTATCATGAGACAATATCTACTATTGGTACTGTTATCATTGGCGCTGTCGTTTACTGCGCAGAGCCAGGTAGATGTCGAGTGCGACCCTACGAAGGGGATACCCATAACGCAGGGAGAGCTCAACATCAACTACGGTAGCGTCACCAATGCTTTCAGTATAGGCAACCGGCAAAACCTGACGATCGGGCAGCCGGTGATCGCCACCAATTCCTCACAAACCAACATCAATAGCTTCGGCATTTGGAGCCGTCAACTGCTACCCCCGCAGGCTCCTATTGTAATGGCTACCGAAGGAGACTTTCCCGACCGTATTGAAATCAGCTGGGTCATGGACCCGCTCAGCGCGGTGGTTAGTCAGGGCTTCCGCATTCTGCGGGACGGCTCCTTCCTGGCAGAAGTGGACTCCGATACGCGTCAGTTTATCGATTTCAATGTACAGGCGGGAGAGATTTACGAGTACACCATTATTGGCCGCAACAAATTCGGGTCCGGGTTTCCCGGCCGGGACCTCGGCTTCGTCAATCCCAACGGGGTGGTGAGCGGGCAGGTCACTACGCAGGCGGGCAACCCGGTGGTCAACACCGTGGTCACCCTCTCCCCTACTATCGGCCGGTCACTGGCTTTTGACGGGCAGGGAGATTACCTCTGCATATCGTACAGCGATACCTTGCCGAAAGAGCAATTTAGCTTTTCAAGCTGGGTGAAAATCGGCAGCAGCTACGACCGAAGCGGCATCATTGACCTGGGCAGCGATATTCAGCAAAACTGGTGGGTGCATACCACTCCGGCCAGCATGGGCAAAGGGGTCGTATTTGGCATCGGCAATGGCCAGGCCAAAGAGTTCACCCACGAATTTGCGGAAAACCCCGATGGCTGGCACCACATAGCCGGTGTATTCGGCGGTGGTACGCTGCTGGTCTATATAGATGGTGAATTCGCGGGCTCTATGATGGCCGAAATGACCACCGCGCCCAAACTGTTCAACATCGGCAGCCGCCGGCAGGGTGCTTCCGGCTTTTTCAACGGCCGTATTGACGACGTCCGCATCTACAACCGCCTGCTGACGCAGTCGGAGCTGCTGCTGACGTCCAATATCTCCGTTTCTCAAAATACGGAAGGGCTGATTGCCTACTGGAAGTTTGACGAAGGGCTGGGCAACCGTGCTTTTGATATTTCCGGTAGCGAGCTGCACGGGGAAATCTTCGGTGCCGCCTTTTCCGCCGATGCTGCAGATGTGAAAAACGCAGGCATTACGGACGAAGGAGGCTTTTACGTCATCGAGGGCGTCAATTACAGTCAGCAGCAATCGCTGACCGCCCGCCCGCAAAAGAACTTCTACAGCAACTACTCGCTGGAGTTCAACGGCGCCCGCAAAGGTTGCGCTGCCCTTACCGATTTTGACCTGGCGGATACGGCTACCGTAGAAGTACTGGTTTACCCCTTTGAGCTGGAGCGCCGGCAGAGTATCCTCAGCCGGGAAATTGGCGGAAGCAATGTATTTGACCTCTTCATTGAAGCCGGTGCGTTCTATCTGGCTATCAACGGAGAGACTCAGGAACTTGGCCCCGCTTCAATGGGCTACAAGCACATCAGCCTGGCCCTCAACTCGGGAGAAGGCTCTGTAGCTTACTACCTGAATGGCGAATTGGAAAAAACCTTAGGCTACAGCAACCTTTCCGGAAACTGGGAGGGCAGCCCCTGGCTGGTTGCCGCCAAAGGCACTGTGGATCAGCAGTCTGACCACTTTACCGGCTTGCTGGATGAGGTCGCTTTCTACGATACCACGCTCACGCAGGCCACTATACAGCTAAACAGCAGCCCGGTGATGGGAGCTGGTACAGACGTGGGCAATCCTTATCTGAACTCCTATTTCCCCTTCAACGAGGGAGACGGTGATGAGCTGACCGACTTCGGCCCGTCACTCACCGGGGTGGGCACGCTTAAGAATGGTAATTACTCCACCATTACTTTCCGGCAGGAAACCCGGCCGCATGAGTACATTCCGAGTGCCCGGGTCATCAACCTGAACCCGAGTAATACTGCGATCGGCAATATTGACTTCACTGATGTCTCCACCGTTACCATTAGTGGTGTAGTACGCTACGAAAATACCTTCTGCTACGCCGAAGGCGTGGAGATCCTGGTGAACGGGCAGTCCCATATACCGCCCATTTTCACTGATGAAGACGGCCGCTGGGTAGGCGACTTTGAACCGGGCCGGAACATCAAGCTGGAGCCGGTGCTGGAAGACCATAACTTCTTCCCCGCATTCTTCGAGGTGCGCCGGATCAACACCCCGGTAGCCGGCGTCCTCTTCCAGGACCTGACCAAGCGGGAAGTTGTAGGGCAAATGGCCGGCGGCGATTGCCGCCGCAGCGTTATCACGCCGGGTGCCATCGTGAAAATCGGCCTGCAATCGCTCGACGGCTGTTATGAAACCGAGCTGCAGATCACCAATTTTAACGGAAGGTACAAGTTCAAAAACGTGCCGCCTATCCCCCTGGCGGTTACGGTCAAGGAGCACTCCAACAACGTGATCAAAGAGTACTTCCAAAACCTGGGCGGCGAACAGATCGACCTTACCGCTATGGAAAGCGACACGGTCGACTTCATCTACAAAGCTCCGCCTCAGGTAGAAATCAGCCCGCTGGCAGAGAATGACTGTGGGCTGGTCAATCTGGTACAGGGCAGCAAGTACCAAAACAAAATCCGTGTTTTCGAGCAGTACGACGGTGGCAAGTGCTACCTCGATACCGCAAACCTGATTATCAATAACGATTTTGCCGACCTCGATCAGTACGAAGCCCGTTTAGACAGCGGGGAGTACATCCTCCGGTATACCGCCGGACTGCCGGTACTAGTGCCCCCTCACCTGAAAACGTTGCAGGTAGCCGCACAGGTGGATGGCAGTATAGGCTCTTCCGCCATAGAGGCAGCGGTGCTGGGTAAACGCGCCCGGACTTCCACCTTCCAGTCGAAGTCGCCGCAAATCCCACTGCTCATCCTGCGCGACCCGCCCGGTGACGGCAGCTACTCTTTCCTCGAAGAGAACTCCTCCGTATGCGGTAGTTTCTCGGTCAACGTATTTGGCGGGGTAGAAAACGAAACGGAAATCAGCACCGAACTTGGCCCGGACATTACCACGAGTGTAGGTTTAGGAGCAGAAGTGGAGCTTGAAGTAGAAACCTCCCTGGAGACCGGCATCACATTCGGTGCCTCCTATCAGGCAGGCGTGACCAACGAGGCAGAGTTCTGCCTGACCAACTCCAAGCGCTACGAGACCTCCGCTGATGACCTGATCGTGGGCAGCAGCCAGGGTGGTGACATATTTGTTGGAGCAGCCATTAACTTCATTTATGGCCTGACCGACGACTTGTCTTACAATGAAGAAACCTGCGAATACGAACTGTCTAACTCAGTTACCGTATTCCCCGGTGAATTTGCTACCGACTTCATCTACACGGAGTATCAAATCGCCTCCGTGGTTATTCCGGAGCTGGAAATGCTGGGCGAGCAGGAATCCGCTGATCAGTGGAGAAGCATCCTTGATCTCAACCAGGAGCTGAAGGAGCAAGCAGTATTCAAACGCAACATCTCCTTCGACGCAGGGCCGGTTTATGAAGAGGCTCAGATTTCTGAATTCTCCGAGACGACTACTTTCTCCTTTGAGCAGGAGTTCACCGATGAGATTGCCCAGACCTTCGGCGTGAAAGTCAATGACGTGGGTGTGGAAACGGGCTTTAGAACGGAGTTCTCCTTCGGCTTTTCGCAGGAAGCTTCCAACACACAGGCTAATTCCCGGGAGGTAGGTTTTGTACTGAATGATGATGACATCAACGACAACTTCACCGTCAATATCCTGGAGGACAAGCGCTACGCAACTCCGGTATTCGAATTGATTGCCGGGCAGTCAGAATGCCCCTGGGAAGCCGGCACGCAAAACCGGGAAGAAGTGACGCTGGATATCGACCGCAAGATTGCCGATAATATCGGCTCTAATGAAGAAGCGGTCTTCCGGCTGACGATTGGCAACCAAAGCCAGGCCGGGCAGACGAAAGACTACTTCCTGCTCGTCCCCCCGGGCTCCAACCCGAACGGCGCTGAAATCAGCATCAACGGCCAGGATGACTTCCAGTCGGCTATCCTGCTGGAGCCTTTTGAGTCCAAGCAGTTCCTGATGTCGGTCGGCCGGGGCCCGTCCGAGTATATCTACCAGGACCTCACGGTCTCTGCCTATTCTGAATGTGAGTACCAACGCTCGCTGGACCTTGGCCTGCAGCCGGCTACAAATTATCCGGAGGATGTATTCCCAAATGGCAACCCCTGGTACAAAGAAGTCAACTTTGATGTATTCTATGTAGAGCCCTGTAGCGAGGTAGACATCGCTATGCCTTCCAATAACGTGGTGACGCCCAACAGCGGGGATCTGTTCTTCCTGACGATCAACAGTTACAATCAGGACGACGATGACCTGGAGCTGGTGCGCGTGCAGTACCGCAACTCCGATGGAGACGGGGCATGGATCAATATTGCGGAAATCCCGCGGGACTCGCTCGGCCCTGTCTTTGAGATCGTAAGCTGGGATACCGAGGGCCTGCAGGATGGCTTGTACGAAGTGCGGGCTATCACTTCCTGTACTTCCGTGTCCCTGCAGCCGGGCGTATCCACCATTATCCCGGTCCGCATTGAGCGCAACCCGCCGGAGCTTTTCGGCTTGCCGGAGCCTGCCGACGGGGTACTCAGCCCGGGCGATGAAATCAGCATCCGCTTCAGCAAGCGGATCAACTGCAATGAAATCTTCCAGGCAGACGGCATCGGCACCAATATCAACAATAACAACCTTGGCCTGTACGATGCGACTACCGGTGCGTTGATCGACGCGATCATTACCTGCAATGATGACAAGATTATCGTGGTGCCCAACATTCAGAACAAGTTCATCGAGAACCGTACGCTGCGTGTGCAGGTAGAAGGCATCAAGGACCTGGTCGGTAATGAGCTGGAGGAGCCGGTAGTATGGGAATTCTTTGTCAACCGTTCTGCCCTCTACTGGGAGGTAGCGCAGATTGATGAAGTGACTACCGAGGGTAAAATGCTTACGGTGACCCGTAATATCCGAAACCAAAGCGGAACGATTGCCGACTTTAACCTGGAGAATATCCCATCCTGGGTGGAGGTATTCCCCACTTCCGGCAGCATTGCGCCGGGAGCGTTTGAGACGATCACCTTCATTTTCCCCGAGGACCTGGTTAATGGCCTCTACGGGCAAACCATCAATATGGTGATCAGCGACGGTGTGGAGCCGCTGCCGGTTGACCTGCGTGTCAGCTGCCCCGATCCGGGCTGGGCGTTTGACCCCGGCAGTTATTCCTACTCTATGAACCTGACGCTACAGCTTGATATTGAAGGCACCCTCTCCGCGGACAAGCTGGATATAGTAGGCGCTTTTGTAGGCGAAGAGCTGCGCGGCTTTGCTGCCATTGAGTACAACCCCGGGCTGGACAAACACCTGGCGTTCCTGACCGTATTCAGCAACGAGCTGGAGGGAGAAACGATCAACTTCCAGGTTTGGGATGCCTCTGATTGTTTGTTGTACGGCACCACGGAAGAGCTCATCCCCTTCGAGGCGGACGGCTTGATCGGCTCGCCCCTTGAGCCGCTGGTGCTGCATACCAACAACCTGCTGCGACGGGTAGTCCCCATTGTACCGGGCTGGAACTGGATTTCCTACAACGTGGAGCTGCCGGATGCACAGATCGATGCTGCCCTGAATACGCTTACTGCACCACAGGGCGCCATCATCAAGGGGCAGACCGCCTTCAGCCAGTACTTCCAGTCGGGAGGCTTCTGGGTGGGCTCCCTGCAGTCCCTATCACACCGGACGATGTATCAGTACCGCTCAGCCAGCAAAGACTCAATCGTGCTGCTGGGCTACCCGGTTGACCCGCAGCTTGAGCCCCTGCCGATGCAGGAAGGATGGAACTGGATTGGTTACCTGCCGCAACGAGGCATGAGCGTAGACAGCGCACTGGTCTCCCTGCAGCCGCTAAACGGTGACCTGATCAAGAGCCGCACTGCCTTTGCGCAGTATGTAGCGGGGCTTGGTTGGATCGGCGACCTGTCCTTTATGCGGCCTACGGAAGGCTACCTGATCAAGCTCAGCAATCCGGGCACTCTCCTCTATCCGGATGGCTCAGCCGGGCCGGGCCTGCAGCAGGAACCGCTGCTGGTGGAAAACCGGCGCGGACAGCGCTGGGAGGTTGACCCCTTCGAGTATGAATACAGCATGAACCTGATTGCTAC
>CAJXXJ010000028.1 GCA_913062745.1 uncultured Phaeodactylibacter sp. | reverse complement strand
TTTTAGGATCACGATATAAAATACCCGTTAAGCCTTAACTTTGAGCCCTTCTTTGATCAAAAAACCTTGAGCCAACCTATGGAATACAGAAAGGAAAAAGACAGTATCGGTTATATTGATGTACCGGCAGATAAATACTGGGCCGCGCAAACACAGCGCTCTTCGGAGAATTTCCGCATCGGCGGGCAACAGATGCCGGTGGAAGTCATCCGCGCATTTGCTACCCTAAAAAAAGCCGCTGCCCTGACGAATAAAGAGGCTGGAGTGCTTCCGGCAGATAAAGCAGAGGCTATCGCCGGCGTGTGCGACGAAATACTGGAAGGACAGCTGGACGATCAATTCCCGCTCGTCGTATGGCAAACCGGCTCCGGCACTCAGTCCAATATGAACGTCAACGAGGTGATCGCTAACCGGGCGCACGTGAAGCGCGGCGGAAACCTGAAAGATACCGGGAAATTTCTGCACCCTAACGACGATGTCAACAAGTCGCAGTCTTCCAACGACACTTTCCCTACGGCCATGCACATCGCCGCTTACCAAATGCTCATGGAGACCACCATTCCGGGCATCGAAGCTCTGCGAGACACGCTCAAGGCTAAGTCGGAGGCGTTTATGGATGTCGTAAAAATCGGCCGCACCCACTTTATGGATGCCACCCCGGTGACCGTAGGGCAGGAGCTTTCCGGATACGTTGCCCAGCTTGACCACGGGCTGCGGGCTATCCGCAACAGCCTGGCCCACCTCTCCGAACTGGCCCTGGGCGGCACCGCAGTAGGCACCGGCCTGAACACTCCGGAAGGCTACTCGGAAAACGTAGCCAGGCACATCGCAGACCTTACCGGCCTGCCTTTCGTGACGGCTCCTAACAAGTTTGAATCCCTGGCTGCCCACGACGCTATCGTTGAGTCGCACGGTGCACTAAAAACCGTAGCCGTCTCCCTGATGAAAATCGGTAACGATATCCGGATGCTGGCTTCCGGCCCGCGATGTGGTATCGGCGAACTGATCATCCCTGCCAATGAGCCGGGTTCTTCCATTATGCCTGGCAAGGTGAACCCTACACAGGCAGAAGCACTCACTATGGCCATGGCGCAGGTGGTCGGTAATGATGTCGCCATCAACGTAGGCGGTATGAACGGGCAGTTTGAACTGAACGTCTTCAAGCCTATGATGATTTACAATTTCCTGAACTCCGCGCGCCTGATCGGGGACGCTTGCGTCAGCTTTGACGAAAATTGCGCACAGGGCATTGAGCCTAACTACGACCGCATCAAGCAAAACCTGAACAACTCGCTGATGCTCGTAACCGCTCTCAATACGCATATTGGCTACGACAACGCTGCCACTATTGCCAAAAAGGCGCACAAGGAAAATAAAACGCTGCGGGAAGCCGCTATTGAGCTGGGCTTACTCACCGGAGAACAGTTTGACGAGTGGGTCCGCCCGGAAAACATGATCTAAGAGGCCTAATCCTATTCAGGATCTTTTAAAGCCGCCCGGCGTTCCGCCGAGGCGGTTTTTTTTGTCCAATCCAAATTTGTGCAAATCACCACCTTTGAGTGAATATAGTTCAATAAAAATACATTTTTATGCACAAAACAACACCAATGGCCACACAGGGGTCTAAAACGGTACAAAAATGACCGAATATTTGTAAAAATGTAATTATATCTACGCATTTAGTCACACTAACTCTTAACTTTGCGCCAGTTTTTCACAAAAACACTCTAGTTTATGAATCACAGCTTACAAAAAGTTAAGCATTTGTTAGTAATGCTCGTGCTGCTGACTGGTTCTGCCACCATCTTTGCGCAAGATGCCGACAGAACGATTAGCGGTACCGTGAAAGACACCGACGACCTCCCCCTGATCGGTGCAAACGTTTATGTTAAGGGTACTCAGACGGGTACAGTAACCGATTTGAATGGCGAGTTTGAGCTGAAGGTGGGGCCGGACGCTAAAAAGCTCGTCTTCTCCTACGTTGGTTACTCCTCAAAGGAAGTTGCCCTGAAAAAAGGCAAAAGTACCTATATGGTCACGATGTCTTCCGAGATTGAATTGGACGAGGTAGTGGTTACTGCTCTGGGTATTGAGCGGGAAGAAAAAGCCCTCGGCTATTCCGTACAGAAACTGGGCGCAGAACAGATCGCCAAGGTTAAGCCGACCAATGTCACGAATGCACTTGCAGGTAAAGCTTCCGGTGTATACGTTACAGGGAGCTCTGCCGGCCCGACGGCTTCTGCCAACATCAATATCCGTGGTGCAGCTTCGCTCCTGGGCAACAACCAGCCACTGTTCGTGGTCAACGGTATGCCAATTACCAACGACCTGTACAGCTTCGATGACGGCCTCAACGGCTCCACTACCATCGACTTTGGCAACGCGGCTCAGATCGTCAACCCGGATGATATCGCTTCCATCAACGTACTGAAGGGCCCGGCTGCATCCGCACTGTACGGCTCCCGTGCTGCCGATGGGGTTATCCTCATTGAAACCAAAACCGGTAAAGGCGCAGAAGGTTGGGGCGTACAGGTCAATTCCACCACCATGGCACAGACCATACTGAAGCTCCCGAACTACCAAAATGAGTTTGGCTTCGGCGGTGGCGGAAAGTACAGCTATCTCGATGGCACCAACTACATCGGTGAAAAGGAATACTACGAAGCCTACGGTGAAAACTGGGGCCCGCGAATGAACGGACAGCTCATCAAGCAGTTTAATTCCAACGGCGAGCCGGCACCATTTACGCCGGCACCGGATAATATCCGCAACTTCTTCCGCACCGGCATTAACAGCATCAACAACATCGCTATCAATAATGCCTCGGACGACGGCGACTTCCGCCTGTCTTACACCAACCTGACCAACCGCGGCATCGTGCCAAACACAAACCTGAACCGGAACACCTTCCAGACCAGCATTGGCCGCCGCTTGCTTGATGACAAGCTGAAGGTGCGCCTGAACTCCATGTACGTCCGCTCCGGCTCGGATAATATTCCGAACGCTGGCTACGACGAGTCATCTTCCGTTATGTACGGCTGGCTGTGGTACCCGCGCCAGGTAGAAATCGATGACCTGCGCGACTACTGGGAGCCGGGCCTCGAAGGCGTTCAGCAGCGCTACGTGGAAGACCTCTGGGTGAACAACCCCTGGTTTGTAGCGAACGAGAACACCAACAGCTTCTCCAGCAACCGTATCATTGGTAACCTGCAAGTGTCCTACGAGCTGAACGACAACTTCGATATCCGCCTGCGCTACGGTGCGGACGTGGTGGACGAACAGCGCGCATACCGCCGGGCACCTTCCACTAAAGCAACGCCGGGCGAAAACGGCAGCTACCGCGAGGATGAAATCTCCTTTACGGAAACCAACGCGGAAGCAATCATCGGCTACCACACAGACCGCACCGATAACTCCCGCTTCGACCTCGATGTCAAGCTGGGTGGTAACATCATGCGCCAAAATGCCAACTTCCTGGTAGCCAATAACCCGGAGCTGAAGTTCTTCGGCACAGACGAGAGCGTTTACACCCTGGCCAATGCCCGTTCCGGCGTGCTGGTAGAGTCCCAGAAGACCCGCACCGGCATCAACAGCCTCTTCGGGCTGGCTACGCTGTCTTTTGACAACTTCCTGTACATCGACGCCGCGCTGCGCCAGGACTGGAACTCTACACTGGTGAACCCGGAGCTGGGTATCGACGAGTCTGACTACGACTTCCTCTACCCTTCTGTATCGCTGAGTGCAGTACTGAGCGAGAAGATGAACCTGAGTGCCAACTCTGCGCTTTCGTTCCTGAAACTGAAAGGTGCTTATGCGGAAGTAGGTAACGGCGCGCCGCCCTACTCATTCGGCAACACCTTTACGCCGCGTGCTAATTTCGGAGGCAACTCCGTATTCACGACGAACCGGACCGTAGCAGACCCCAACCTGACCAACGAGCGCACCCGCGCGATAGAGGCGGGTATCGATTTGCGCTTCCTGAACGATCGCCTGCGCCTCGACGCGACCTACTACAACATGCTGAGCTTCGACCAGGTCATCTTCCTGCCGGTAGCCGCAACGAGCGGTTATGACTTCAGCCTGACCAACGGCGGTGAAATCCGCAACGAAGGTATTGAGCTGATGCTGAGCGCCAGGCCGGTACAGACCCGCAATTTCAGCTGGGATGTAACGGTGAACTTAGGCCATAACCGCGCTATCGTAGAAAGCCTGCCGGACATCATCTCCAGCGGCCGCTACAGCATCGTAGCCGACCTGTTCCCCGGCGACGAAGGCGGTGCTGACCTTGAGTACGTTGCTGAAGAAGGCGAGCTGCTCGGCCAGCTGTACGGCCTCGGCTTCCAGCGTGTGGAAGGCGGACAGTACGACGGCCAGATCATCCACGAAAACGGCTTGCCGCTGCTGACCGAAGAGAAGGTTTCTGCCGGTTCTTTCCAGCCGGACGCCCGTGTGGGTATCTACAACCAGTTTACTTTTGGCAACCTGAGCTTTGGCTTCCTGTTTGACGGGCAGATCGGCGGTAACATCTACTCCCGTACGCACGCCCTGATGGCCACCGGAGGTACCATCACCAACGAAGATGACCCGAACCTCGACCTGCTGACAACGGAAGGACGAACAGTCTACTCTCCGAACTACGATAACGGAGTACTCACCGGTTATACTTTGGAGCAGGAAGGTGGCGTCGTCGGGCCAGGTGTGAAAAACATCGGCACCGAAGAGAACCCGGAGTATGTACCGAACGACGTACCGGTGGAGCCGGGCGGAGCTGGATACACCGGCTACTTCTACAACTACTATGGCAACGGGTTTAACCGGGACAACATCGAAGCAGCTACCTACGATGCCACTTACGTAAAACTTCGGGAAATCAACCTGACGTATCAGCTGCCGAGCAGCCTGCTGCAGTCTGCAGGCATCGCTAATGCCAGCGTATCCCTCGTAGGCCGTAACCTGCTGCTGTTTACCAACGTGCCGTCTATCGACCCGGAGACTTACTCCATCCGTAATGGACTGTTCGTAAATGGCTTCGAAAGTACACAGCTGCCTTCTGTACGCAGCTTCGGTGTATCCCTGAACCTGGGCTTCTAAATAAAACTTGAAAGGCATTCCGGGGGGCGCTGGCCTGCCCCCCAATTTTTTCAAGACAAAAAACGATTTATGAAATTATTTCAATCCATAACCTTCATCGCACTCTTCGCCGGCATTCTGCTGACTTCCTGCGAAAAGTTTGATGAATTCAACGAGAATCCGAACGAGCCGACCACGGTTTCGCCGGATGTACTTTTCATCTCTGGTATCCGCCAGAGCGTAAACACTTCCGTAAACGAGTCTTTCCTGCTGGGCAACAACGCGGCAAAACTGACCGCCAAAACCCTGCGCACAGAGATAGACGCTTACAACTGGAACGCCTTTCCTACCGTATGGGAGGGCTTCTACGAAAGCCTGACTGACCTGTACGCGGTAGAGGATATCGCTATTGAAACGGGTAATCAGCAGCTCGAAGGAGCAGCTGTCGTCATGCAGAGCTGGGTATTTTCTGTACTGACTAATGCCTACGGAGACATCCCTTACTTCGAGACCATCCGCGGTATTGAAGACAACTTCACGCCGGTATACGACCCGCAGCCGGAAATCTACGCCGACCTGCTGGCTGAACTGGAGCGGGCAAGCAACCTGCTGGCACCGGGCAGCGAAGGGCAAATTACCGGAGACATCATCTTCAACGGTGACGCTTCCAAATGGCGCAAGCTGGCGAACTCCCTGCGCCTGCGCCTGATCATGCTGGCGAACAATCAGCTGGACAACCCGGGTGCAGCTTTCGCTTCCATCGTGGAGGAAGGCAACATCATTGAGAGCAACGATGACAACGCCACCCTCACTTACCTGTCCAGCTTCCCGAACCAGTTCCCGCTGATTCCGCTGAAGACGGGTGACTTTGACGCGGTAGCTATCAGCTCTACCACCCTTGAGCTCTTCCGTCAGTACGACGACCCGCGCCTGTTCCGCTACGCCCGCCCGAGCAATGACCTCTACACAGAAGAGGCCGAGTTCAATGGCGCAGATAATGGCAACATTTCTGAGGACTGCAACAAAGTGGGCTCCCGCCTCGGAGCAGCGTACTACGTGGATGGTGCTCAGACTACCGCCACACAGCTGGGCATCGATATTGCCAAAGGCATTATCATCACCTACGCTGAAGTGGAATTCCTGCTGGCCGAAGCCGCCGCCAAAGGCTGGATCAGCGATGATGTCGAAATGCACTACCGCGACGGTATCGCCGCTTCTATGGAATACCATCAGGTGAGCCTCGACCCGACCAAGTGGAGCTCCTTCGACGACTTCTACAACAACTCCGGTGTGGCTTACGAAGAGGTAACCGACATTTGGGAGCAGAAGTGGGTAGCGCTGTTCTTCCACGGGCTGCAGCCTTACTTTGAGGTACGCCGCTGGTACTTTGAGAGTGGAATGAGCTGGGATGGCATCCCATTCCTTGACCCTCCCTGCTCCAACGTGAACAACGATGAGCTCCCGCTGCGTTTCCTCTACCCGGGAGAGGAGCAAAGCCTCAATGCCACTAACTACGATGAAGCCGTAGAGCGCCTTGGTGGCTCCAACTCTCAGAACGCTGCGATCTGGCTCGTTCAATAGGCCGGATTTCAGATACGATCATTGAATATTATTTGTAAGATGTGCTGCCCCTGATGTCAGAGGGCAGCACATCTTATTTTACACAGACTCCATACTATGTCTAAAAAGTACTTCGACATTCATGCCCCCGTTTTTTACCCCTCGGCGGTTATTATTGTCATTTTTATTGCCCTGACACTGATCATCGGCAAACCGATGGAAGAGATATTTGCCAATACCACAGCGGGCATCACGGATAATGCCGGCTGGCTGCTGGTTATGGCGGTCAACGTTTTTCTGGCATTTTCCCTTTACTTTGCTTTCAGCAAAATGGGGAAGATCAGGCTCGGCGGCCAAAATGCCAAGCCGGACTTCAGCACCTTTGCGTGGTTCGCCATGCTTTTCTCTGCCGGCATGGGCATCGGCTTGCTATTTTTCAGTGTGGCGGAGCCCATTTTGCACTATTCCAACCCGCCAAGGGGCGCAAGCGAGCCGGTAAAACAAGCGCAGGATGCGATGAAGTATACGTTCCTGCACTACGGGCTGCACGCCTGGGCCATCTACGCGGTGGTGGGCATGTCGCTTGCCTTTTTCACTTTTAATAAAAAGCTGCCCCTGACCCTGCGCTCCGTATTCTACCCACTGCTGGGCGACCGGATCCACGGCAACTTTGGCAATGTGATCGACGTGGTGGCGGTGGTCGCTACGCTCTTCGGGCTGGCTACTTCACTGGGCTTTGGTGTACAGCAGGTCTCCGCTGGCCTTGCGCACCTGTTCGGCACTCCGGATACGGTCATCATGCAGGTACTGCTGATAGCCGGCATCACCGGAATGGCCACTATTTCGGTAGTGCTGGGGCTGGACAAAGGCGTGCGGGTACTGAGCGAGCTGAATATGCGGCTGGGCCTCGTCTTTTTGATCGCGATGCTGATACTGGGGCCGACTGTATTTCTGCTGGACTCCTTCATGCAAAATACCGGTGCTTACCTGCAGGAGCTGATTTCTCTGGGTGCCTGGACCGAAAGCTACGCCGGTACGCAGTGGCAAAATGACTGGTCGGTATTTTACTGGGCCTGGTGGATTTCCTGGTCGCCTTTCGTAGGCATGTTTATCGCCCGGGTATCCAAAGGGCGGACGGTACGCGAATTTTTCCTTGGGGTGTTGCTCGTGCCTTCATTGCTTACTTTCCTCTGGATGTCTGTATTTGGAGGCTCCGCGCTGTTCCTGGAGCTCAACGGTATTGGCAATATACCCGAAGCCGTCAATGAAAATATCGCTACGGCGCTGTTTGTCCTGCTGGAAGAATACCCGCTTTCCATTGTGACCTCTATTGTCGGTATACTGCTGGTGACGAGTTTCTTTGTGACTTCTTCCGACAGCGGGTCACTGGTAATCGATAGCATCACCTCAGGCGGCAAGCTCGATGCACCGGTCGGACAGCGTATCTTCTGGGCGGTTTCCGAAGGGGCGGTAGCCGCGACGCTGCTCCTCGGCGGCGGGTTGAAGGCGCTGCAGACTGCCGCCATTTCCACCGGCCTGCCATTTACTATCATCCTGCTGATCATGTGCTACAGCCTGTACAAAGGCCTCTCGCAGGAATATCAGGACCTGCTCCGGCAGGAGCAGCAGAAGGAACGCGAATCTTATCAGAAAGTAATCGCCGACCTGGTAGCCAAGCGCCGGGAGCGGAACAAAGCTGAATAAACCATGAGTACCTACAAAAATCTGTTAATCTGCCTCGACCTTACGGAAATGGACAGCGTGCTGCTGCGGTACGCCCGCTTTCTGGTACAGGAGCTGCCGGAGGTGGAGCACGTTTACTTCATGCACAACATCCGCTTCGACTTTCCAGAGGAGGCCAAAGCCCTGATGGCAGAACTGGACCAGCCGTTGCCGGACCTCATCCGGGAGGAACTGGAAGAGCAAGTCCTGCTTAACTTCCTCAGCGGGCAGGAAGATGCGCCGGGCTGGGATATCCTGATCGAAAACGGAGAATCCACCGCTCATACTATCGCCGATGTGGTGGACAAGTATGACACCCAGCTTACGCTCTTCGGCAAAAAGCTGACGTACCGCGGTTCCGGGCAGGTACCGGAAAAGCTGCTGCGGCAGCCCAAATTCAAGTGCGACCTGCTCATTTTGCCGGAAACGGCTCCCCACCGCCTCAGTAAAATCCTGGTGCCTATCGACTTCTCCAAAGCATCACAACGGGCGCTGAATAAAGCATGGAAGCTGGCACAAACGGAGGGCGCATCTATCGTGAGCCAGCACGTCTACTACGTCCCCAACCACTACTTCCCGTTCATACCTGTGCAGGGCTTCCGCAAGTCGATTGAGTCGGATGCCCGCAGAGAGTACGAGCGTTATAAAAAGAATTTACCCAGGGAGCTGCAGGCTGTCGGGTGCGAATTTACCTACGCCAGAGACCGCACCCGGGCACAGACGATTTACGATTTTGCCATTAGCCGCAATAAAGACCTGATCGTAATGGGCTCCCGGGGGCGCAACCCCATCCCTACCGTATTGCTGGGCAGCACCGCTCTGCAGGTACTACAGTTTGATTTCCACATTCCGATACTCGTAGTACGGTAGTATCCGTCCTGCGGGGAAGCCTTCGGAGCCTGTTCACCAAGGGCCTGCTTTAGTCCGGATGGAGGGGCTCCCCGCAGTATTTGCAAAACACTGCATCATAATCATGCCCTTCCTGCCCGCAGAAACGGCAGGCCTGCGTACTCGTCTTGGCCTTGTTGTACCCACTTACAAACTCCGCTGACACGATGCCGGTCGGGACGGCGATGATGGCGTAGCCCATTATCATGACCACTGCCGAGATAAACTGCCCGAGCTCCGTCTGCGGCGTGATATCCCCGTACCCGACAGTGGTGAGGGTCACAATAGCCCAGTACATGCTGCGGGGTATGCTGGAGAAGCGTTCGTTGGCCCCACCTTCCACCAGGTACATAACTGCTCCGATAATGATCACCAGCAAACTGACAAAGGTGAGGAAAACGGTAATCTTAGCCCGGCTCGCCCGCAACGCCCGGATAATAATATCCCCCTCATTGATAAAATGGGCCATCTTCAGGATACGGAATATCCGGATGAGCCGAAACGCCCGGATAATCAGGAAATACTGTGCAGTAGGCAGAAATAGGGCCATGTAGGAAGGAAGCACGGCAAGAAGATCCACGATCCCGAAAAAGCTGGTCGCATATTTCCAGGGGCGGTACACGCAGTACAGCCGCAACAGGTATTCAATGGTGAAAAAAACCGTGAAGAACCATTCCAAAGTCGTAAAAAGCCCGGCATACCGTTCCTGCCAGGGCTCCACGCTTTCCAGCATGACTACCAGTACACTGCCTGCAATAAAGACCAGCAGCATAAGGTCAAAAAACTTTCCGGCAGGCGTATCGGCCTCGAAAATAATTTCGTGCAGTTTTTCTCTCAGGTCATTTTTGTCCTCCGTTGGTGCCATAGTATCATTGTGCAAGGATGGGGAAGATACGGTATTCGTAAGTTTTTTTTGGGCTACAGCCCGGATTTCCGAAGCGGAGCGGCACTTTGTTCCTTCTTCATTGTACGCCCGGGGCAAAACACCTTAAATTATTTTCCATATTGTCTTAACTTTAATCTATATTTGTACAGGCAATCGGCCAACCAACTTCAAAAAACTCAGGCAGGCGTGTAACCTTTCTACCCGGAAAGGCGTAAAAAGGGGCACTACAGTAAATTTTGAGCTGCTATCACACGCCTGCTTGCGGCCGACCAACTTCGAGCACAACCTATGCCGCCGCTTTCAATACCGATTGCCTAAATGAGCAAATAGCACAATGCGCCTGTGCACTACCCGTTGGTGTACGGAATAAATTGTAGTTGAAGCAGAGAAATTCAGCCTGAAACTGAAATATCCACTCAGCTTGCGCTAAATTGCATAGTGTATGATCACCTAAGCCGCAATTGTTGCGCTACTGCCGCTTCAACCGCTATTGGAAACGGATAAAACTTTGACACCGTGATTAGAGCCGTAATTATCGAAGACGAAGTAAAAAGCCTGAATAACCTGAAGAACCTGCTGGCCAAGTACTGCCCGGAGGTAAAAATCATGGGCGAAGCAGGAACCGTAGAAGATGGTGTGGAACTGTTGCAGGCCCACAAACCGGACGTAGCTTTTTTGGATATCAGCTTGCCGGACGGGCTCGTCTTCCAAATGCTCAACAAGGTACGGCCCATCGAATTTGAAATCATCTTCGTGACCGCTTACGAAGAATACGCCATAAAAGCGTGCGAATACAGCTCTATTGGCTATATCCTGAAGCCGATCGACCCGGACGTGCTCAAAGAAGCCGTAACCCGGATACAAAACCGGCGCGAAGCAGAGTCCGACCGGCGGCTCGATATTTTCAATAGCTACTACCACAATCCAAATGCCTTCACTAAGATGAGTATTTCCGCACTGGACGGAATCTACTTCGTAAACATACGCGACATCGTGCGTTTTGAAGCAGAAGACAACTATACTCATATCTTCCTTAAAAGCGGAGAGCGCATCACCGCCTCTAAGACCATCAAATCTTATGAGGATATGCTCGTGCCCTTCAATTTCTACCGCGTCCACAAACGGCACGTGATCAACCTGAACTATATGCGAAAATTCGTAAAAGGGGATGGTGGTTACCTCGTTATGGACGATGACATCCAAATAGAGGTGTCCCGTCGCCGGAGACCGGCATTCATGGAACAGATGAAACGACTGCAAGAGGACTTGTAACCCTTCCCCCCTCTGTAAGATCGTTAGCAAAACAAACCCCCTGGGCAACACTTTTACAGCTTAGCCAGGCTAGCCGCTGTAGTGTTGTAGTGCTTCCATTTTGTTGGCTCAAACACACATCGACTAAATTTAATCATTGCCAGCTGGCTGTAAAGCAAGTATAACGCTTTGTTTTATGCTTGTAATAAATATGTATGCTTGGGCAAGCCCTTGCATTAGCGTGTTGCAATATTTTTTTTACTTTTACCGGGCGGACTGCGGTGCATTGGCTGTTCAGCCCCGCATCCTAAAAACACACTACTATGGGAAAATCTAAAAAAAACCTCGACGAGCTCAAGAAGAAAATTAAGCCGATCAAGAAGGAGGACATGAAAAAAGTCGTCGGGGGTAAAAAGAAAAACAAAAAGTGGAATAACGGCTGCGGCGGCATCCTGCCACAGTAGCCTTTCCCTTTTTTCCTCCACCTGGAAGCCGGCTATATTGTGTTTACAGATATAGCCCTTTTTGATATAATACAAATCTATGTTCCTGGGAGTCAGCGTACCGCAAACGGTGAGCCTTGCTGAGCTGGAATACAAACTTCAGCATCAGCAGGAGCCCCATCAACGGCTTATCCTCATTGATAAGCTTGCAGCTGACTATGCCTTCACCAACCTGCAGCGCGCACAGGAACTGCTGCAGGAGTTTTTCCTCATTTTAGAGCAGATCGACAACCCTGACCTGCAGCTCAATTTTCACCTCTACAACGCTACGATCGAGAATCAGCTGTACCGCTACGACCGGGCGAACTACCACTTTCGCGAGGCAATCAATATCCTGGAGGAGCGCGGCACCGCCAATCAGCAGGCAGAAACCTACATCGACTTTGCAGGTACCTGCATGAATCTCGAGCAGCTCGACGATGCCCTGCAGTACCTGGAAGCAGCCGACAAACTCCTCAAAAGCTTTCCGGACAACCGGCTCAGGGCGCGCATCACCTGCCGCGAGGGCTACCTCAACCTCCTTTACTCCAATTACTCCGGCGCTATGGAGCTGCTGCTGGAGGCGGACAAGACGATTGCCACGCTCGATACGCCGCTTACGCTGAAAGATTACTACTTCCTCACCCTTATCCATTCCGGCCTGGGCAAAGTCTATGAGCACAACGATGACCGGGAAAAAAGCGTGCTGGCCTACCAGAAAGTAGTAGATATGTGCGAGACGATGGGCATCCGCACCCGCTTATCCTGGCACTACCTCAACGTAGGGAATGGCTACGCTGCCCTGAACGAAAGCGAAGATGCAGTTGCTTACTACCAACGGGCCATCGAGGTGGCCGACGATACAAGCGAGTTTGCCCGTGCCAGCGCCTACGCCAATTTAGGCTTCTGCTACCTGGAAAAAGAAGACCACGACGAGGCACTCAAGCTCTTCGACCGGGCGGAGCCGCTGTTTAAAGACGGCAACGAGCAGGACAACTACAACTTATCCATCATCGCCACCTGGCGGGGGCAGATATTCCGCGCCCGCAAACAGACAGCGCTTGCCCACGAGCACCTGAAGAAGGCCCTGCACTACGCAGAACTCCTGCAGGATAACAAACAGCTCGCCGGAGTATGCAAGGAATTAGCAAGCCTCTATGCAGAAGAGGCCAACTTCGAGCAAGCCTACCGCTACCGCTGCCTGCACAATGAATACAGCGAGCGCTACAACGAGCAGGTGGACAAAAGAAAACAGCGCGAGGTGGAGGCTAAATACGAGGCCGAGAAAAAACAGCAGGAAACCGAGCTGCTCCGCCTGCAGGCTACCCGGCTGCAGCTCAAAGCCCTACGGGCGCAGATGAACCCCCACTTCATGTACAATGCGCTCAACTCCATCCAAAATTACATCACCTCCAATGAGGTGACCTACGCTGCCAAGTACCTCGCCAAGTTCGCACAGTTGATGCGCCGCAGCCTCGATTATTCCGATATGGAAATCATCAGCCTCGAAAAGGAGATCGAATTCCTGGAGGAGTACCTCTTTATCAATGAAAAACTGCGCTTCGAGGACAAACTGCAGTACGAAATTGTCATCGACGAAGAGATCGAGGAAGACATTCTCGGAGTGCCCACGATGATCGTACAGCCTTACGTGGAAAATGCCATCGAGCACGGGCTGCGGGGCAAACACAGCGGCCTTGTAAAGGTATTCTTCTTTCTGTACGATGAAGACACCATCCTTTGTGTGGTAGAGGACAACGGCGTCGGGCGCCAAAAAGCCCGGGAACGTCAGGTCCGGGACCCGCAATTCGCCAATCACCGATCCAAAGGCACGAGCATCACCGAAAAGCGCCTGAAAATCCTGCACCACTCCAAGGAAGAAGAAATATTTGTGCACACCATCGACCTGAAGGATGAAGCCGGGCAGGCCTGCGGCACCCGTGTGGAAATCAAGATTCCAATCATGGAAACCAAGCTCAAGTAACCCGTTAGATAAGCCCCGCTAACCGCTTCCTATCCCAAATCGACCGCCTCCGCATTTCCGCCTGATTATCCCGCAGCATAAGATTATCTTTATCCCAGTTTTCTCATAGTATGTTTGTTTGAACCTCCTGCACCTAACACGGTGCAGGTTTTTTTATGCCCTGTACCATCCGCTCTCTAGGCCATATCCACCGCAAAACTTTTGAATCGCACCACTACCTAGTTCTGAGTAGCGGCGTGTATATAATAAGCTTATCTTGAGATCAGTTTTCTCATAGTATGTTATTCTATCTACACCGGCAACAGCGGGTGTAGATTTTTTTTTGCCCATACACCGCATCCTATTCCTCTGCCCCCATAGCCTTCCACAATAAGCCCGATTCGTAATTGCCCGGCCTATACCCTGCAAAACGGGCTTATCTTTAAGCGTGTAGTTTTCTCATAGTATGTTAGTGCTCCTACATCCGAACAGCCTCCCCAGATGTAGGAGTTTTTTTTGCCTATTCCTGATCAACGATTTCAAAACGCTGTTCCAGGCGGGAGCCGTCCTCATCTACCAGCGTCAGCAAATGCGGGCCGGCCGGCGGGTCGAGCTCCACGCTGTGAAAATCCTGTGTGCTAAGCAGGTACTGCCCATCGAGATGCCAGTGTACTTCTGAACCCGGATTTCGGTGTGCCGCCACAAATACCGTACGCGAGCGCTCCCCGTCAAGCCCGCGCGGCACATATATTTTTGTAGGGTACTGAGGGTAAATCAACGCCATCGGCTCCGTGCCGGGGGCATCTGTAGGCCGGCAGCCGTCACGCCAGGCAGGCAGCCCGCGATAAT
>CAJXXJ010000027.1 GCA_913062745.1 uncultured Phaeodactylibacter sp. | reverse complement strand
CTATGCAGGAGGAAAAAATATGTTCTCCAAAATATTTTCTGGCGGCGACACACGAAAAAGTCGCCTACACACAGAAAATGATGTATTTATAGGCTTCCCCCAAGCGATTTCAGAGCTCCCTAAAGCGATCGCACAAAAGACCCATAATAAATTCACTGGAAGGAGGCCACCCGTACCGTGGTGGCCCATGAAGGCAATTTCTTACGTAGAAAAGCACCTTCAATCCGATATGAAAGCGATTGAGTTTGGGTCGGGCAGCTCAACATTGTGGATCGCTCAGCGCGTAGAACACGTAATTATTCGAGAGCATGATCATAATTGGGCCAAAAAAACAGAGAACCTTCTGGCATCCAATGGCGCAAGAAATTGGGACATGGAGTTACGCACTGGCCAAGACTACTTCGCGCTACCGAGTTGCCGAAACTATGACTTTGCCGTCGTAGATGGAGAATACCGCTGGAAGTGTCTTGAGGCACTCGAATCCAAGATGAATTCCGGTGGACTTATTTACTTTGACAATGCCGACTCCGACAAGGACGAAGCTGAGGAAGGGGAAGTGGTGGATGGGGAGTAGCACTCTTTCCAGAATCATCCACTATACTAGTGCACCATGCCAACCAAACGCGACTACTACGATATTCTCGGTGTCTCGAAGGGCGCTTCGCAGAAGGACATAAAGTCGGCGTATCGCAAGAAGGCCTTGCAGTGGCATCCGGACAAGAACCCGGACAATAAAGAAGAAGCAGAAGAGAAGTTCAAAGAGATCAACGAGGCCTACGAAGTCCTCAGCGACGAGGACAAACGGGCGCGCTATGACCGCTTCGGGCACGCCGGCGTGAGCGGCGGTGCCGGCGGTGGCGGTGGCTTCAGCGGCGGCGGCATGACGATGGAAGACATCTTCCAGCAATTCGGAGATATTTTCGGAGACGGTGGCAGCCCCTTTGAGTCTTTCTTTACCGGTGGCGGTGGACGAGGCAGAGGCAGAGGCACCGGGCAGCGCGGCAGCAACCTGCGCATCAAGGTAGCCCTGAGCCTGGAGGAAATTGCAAACGGCGTCACTAAAAAGATCAAAGTCCGTAAACAGACGACCTGCGGCACCTGCAACGGCAGCGGTGCCAAAGACAGCGACAGCGTCAAAACCTGCGGCACCTGCCGCGGCGCAGGCTACGTGCGGCAAGTGAAAAACACTTTCCTCGGCCAGATGCAAACAACCGTTACCTGCCCTACCTGTAACGGCAGCGGGCAGCAGGTCACCGCCAATTGCCCGGCCTGCAAAGGCGACGGCCGCGTGCAGGGTGAAGAGACCATAGAGATTGAAATCCCGGCCGGCGTGGAAGAAGGCATGCAGCTTTCCATGCGCGGCAAAGGTAATGCCGGTGCCAAAGGCGGTGCTGCCGGCGACCTCCTCATCAATATAGAGGAAAAGCCGCACGACCACCTGCAGCGCGATGGCATGAACCTGGTCTACGAGCTTTACCTCAACTTCGCCGATGCCGCTCTGGGCACTTCCGTGGAAGTCCCTACTATCGACGGGCGGGTAAAGATCAAAGTGCCGGCAGGCACTC
The DNA here is from genome assembly GCA_913062745.1 of uncultured Phaeodactylibacter sp. GTDB lineage: Bacteria > Bacteroidota > Bacteroidia > Chitinophagales > Saprospiraceae > Phaeodactylibacter. The sequence goes on along the minus strand of CAJXXJ010000027.1, from coordinate 13,121 downwards.
AATCAGGAAAGATCTTCCGCCTCAAGGGCAAAGGCCTGCCGTCCGTGCAGGCGTACGGCCGGGGCGATCAGCTCATCCACGTGAATGTCTGGACCCCCAAAAAGGTCAACGATGAAGAGCGGGAGCTGCTGGAGCGCTTACGCGAAATGCCCAACTTCAGCCCGCAACCGGGCAAGTCCGAAAAGGGCTTCTTCGAAAAGATGAAAGACTACTTCAAGTAAATGAGCTACCGCCCGGCAGTTTTGCTCTGCCGGGCAGCTCCTTTTCGAAATCTTCGTACCTTCCCCGCTGCGTACCAAAACTCAATTCCCTCTATGAAACAGCTTTGGCCTCTTATGCTGCTTGCCTTCCTGATCAGTGCGTGCGGCCCGGACTATGTGTACGACAAGACCTACGAAATGGAACAGCAATCGTGGTCGTACGCCGATACGCTTGAATTCAGCTTCGAAGTAGCGGACACCAATACCATCTACAACCTCTGGCTCGAGCTGGGCCACAGTACCAGCTACAAAAACCAGAATCTCTATACCCAAATCCATACGGTTTTCCCTTCCGGTCAGCGCATCACCGAGACCCTTTCTCTGGAGATGGCAAACAAAGCCGGGCAGTGGCTGGGCGATTGCAGCGGAGACATCTGCGAGCTGCGCATCCCCATTCAGAGCGGCGCTTATTTTGATCAGAGCGGCACCCACCGCATTATCATCGCGCAGCACATGCGCCGCAATCCGGTGGAAGGCATCCGCAGCATTAGCTTCCGGCTGGAAGATACCGGGCAGTCCCGTTAAGCCAAAGCTACCGCCCGGATGTTAAGGTAGCGCCACTATTCCCACGCGCAGTTGCAGGCCTGAGGGTTTATCCCTATTTTCCCGGCAAAGCCCTGACGCAGATGCAACTCGACTCCTTCTTTCAACAAAGCCGCGATTTCCCTAAAATTGAAGTCGACGGCGGCTTCCGCTTCGTAGAGTACCGCTCCTATGAGTCTGCTCACCGTACCCGCGTATGGTCGGAGTCCAATTTCATCATATTCGTATTGCAGGGGCAAAAGGTCGTAGAGGCGGGCAACGGCCGCTTTGAGCTCACCGTAGACCAGGCGCTGTTCCTGCGCAAAGGGGCGTACCTCATGTCGGAAATCCCGCTCAAACGGGGCGTTTTCCAAAGCGTGCTCTTCTTTATAGAGGATGAGTTTCTGGAGCGCTTCGCCCAGCGCCATGCCGATTTGCTGCCCGACAACAAACAAGCCTCCGCCGCCCCGGCTATCCGGCTGCACATCACTAGCCCCGTCAGCCAGTTTTACCACGCCGTACTCCCCTACTTTGACACTCCGCTCAACGAAGCCCGCCGCCGCGGCTTGTCGCTCAAACTGGAGGAACTGCTGCTCAACCTGATCGCCGAGCCTCAAAACCAGGGTTTTGCCCTCTACCTCAATGGCCTGCTGCGCAGCAAGCCGACCATCCCTTCTGTCATGGAGCAAAACTTCCGCCTCCCGCTCCCGCTTGAGGGGTTTGCAAAGCTCGCACAGCGCAGCCTTTCCTCCTTTAGGCGCGACTTTGAGCAAGCCTACGAAATGCCGCCCGGCCGATGGCTGCAGCAACGGCGGCTCAGGCACGCTGCCCACCTGCTTGAGCATACTGGCCTGCCCGTCACCCAGGCAGCGCTGGAAGCCGGCTTCCGGGATGCCTCTCACTTCAGCCATGCCTTTAAAGCACAGTATGGCTGTTCCCCCTCCGCCTTCCGAGAAAGCACTGCTGCGCCAAAAGATTGAGCGGCTAAGCCAGGCAGGTATTCCCAGAAAGGGATAATTTTCCTGAAAAAAAATGAAAACAACAGACAACTACCTCGAAAGCGTACTGGCCCTCTTCCGGTATTACAAAAAATTAGGAGAAAGGTCAATGCAACAACTCACCGAAGAACAACTCCTGGCTGCGCCCAGCGGGCATAGCAATAGCATAGCCGTTATTGTCAACCACCTGAGGGGCAATATGCTTTCCCGATGGACCAATTTCCTCAAAGAGGACGGCGAAAAGGCATGGCGGCAGCGCGACCGCGAGTTTACCGCTGAACTGAGCAGCGCCTCCGAAGTAGAGCATGCCTGGAAAGAAGGCTGGGACTGCCTGTTCGCAGCCCTGAGCCCGATACAGAGCAGTCAGCTCAGCCAGATTGTCTATATCCGCAACGAAGGGCATACTGTACTCGAAGCCATCAACCGGCAGCTGACGCACTACAGCTATCACCTGGGGCAAATTGTCTTTTTGGCTAAACACTGGCGGGGTGAAGACTGGCAGTACCTCAGCATACCGCCCGGCGGCAGCGGGGGGTACAACCAGCAAAAATTTGACCGGGACCGCGACCGATGGCACTTTGTGTAAGTTTTTCCGGCTGTACAGTTCGCAGCACAGCCCCCGGAAACAGCCCAAGTAGCTGAAAATCAACAAAACTTCTGATTCTTCGGTATTACACATTTCATTTATGTGAATATTTTTTTACTTTTGTATAGTAAAACTAGTTTTGCACACAGGAATTCTTATTCATCCCCCGTTTTTTGGCACGGTATTTGGCGTAAGCCATCAAGAAATTCCTTAATATGTAAAATGCCAAGATATGAGAAAACAAAAGAACGAGACCGTCATTCTTAACAACGGAGACGGAGAGATCAAGCTGGACTACGCCGAGCTGAGAAAAGCCGTGCTTGTGCTGCGCGCGATCAACCATAAGCTGCGTCAGCGCATCATCGACCTGCTGGAAGAGAACGAAAGCATGACCGTCACCGATATCTATATCAAGCTTCGGTTAGAGCAATCCGTAGCATCTCAGCACCTTGCTATCCTGCGCCGGGCGGGAGTAGTAGACACGGAGCGGCAGGGTAAATTTATCAACTACTCCCTCAACCGGGAGCGCCTTGCTCAGATTTCCAAACTCGTAGACGAGCTCGCGTCCTGAGCGCGTTTCGGTACCCGCAAGCCCCCTGTTTTGGCTTAGAGGATTGTTAAAGTCTCTTAAAAGAAGCTTAAAAAGCCGCGTGCAACCCACTGTACGCGGCTTTTTTGCGTATTACCCTTGTAAGAAATAAATAAAATTTGCATATTTGTCAAAGCATAATCTGTGCAGAGCACTTATTGGCTACAACATACTATAAAAAAATTTACTATGAGAAAAGCTAGAGTAAGCGTCAATGACGAGCGCTTGCAGGTCTCTTCTGAGGTACTGCGCGCGGTCGCTCATCCGCTACGCATGAAAATCCTTGAATTCATTGACCGCAACGACGAAATCAACGTCAACAAGATTTACAACACATTGGGTCTTGAGCAGTCTATTACCTCACAGCACTTGCGTATCCTGCGCCTTGCTGACATCGTAACCACTCAACGCGACGGCAAGTACATTCACTACAGCATCAATTACGATAAGTTAGGATCAACTGTTGACTCCGTTCAGCACTTCCTGGAAGTATCGAAAACTACTGCTGGCTAGACAGGAAAACAAGTGGTAAAAACCCAATGAAAAGGGGAATCACAGTTACTCGCTGTAATTCCCCTTTTTCATTGCGGCTCTAAGAATGCCTTGGTTTTAGCCTTGACAGGCCACTAAGCGTCCGGCCGTGGTTTCTCTTCGCGCACAGCGGATTCCTCGCTGGCCTCTTCTTTCTCCGCTTTGGATACAGCGGCGCCGGAAGCAGCCTCCTCCTCTGCAGCCGGATTTGCCTCGTGCTGCGGGTGGCTGAAAAAGCTGCGCTGAAACAACAGTATATTCAGCACGCCAACGGTGATAGCAGAATCCGCTACATTGAACACCGGCTTAAAGAACATAAACTGCTCGCCGCCCCAAAAAGGCAGCCACGCCGGCAGCGTTGTATTTACCAGCGGGAAGTAGAACATATCCACCACCTTGCCGTGCAGGAAGCTGGAATAGCCTCCCCCTTCCGGAAAAAGCTCGGCCAGGCCGCCGTGATAGGGAGATGCGGAGAAGATCATACCGTAGAAGGCACTGTCGATAATATTGCCGAGCGCGCCGGCCAGAATCAGCGCAAAGCTCACAAGCAGGCCGGTGTTCACCGAAGATTTAATAAGCAGCCGGATGTAGTAGATGAGAAAGCCAACCGCCAGGATACGGAAAACGCTCAGCATCAGCTTGCCGTATTCGCCGCCCAGCGACAGCCCGAAAGCCATGCCGTTATTTTCCACAAAATGGATCAGCGCCCAGTCCAGCCCCAGTATCTTCATTTCATCCCCGTAGTTCATATGGGTTTTCACCCAAATCTTCAGTGCCTGATCCACGATTAGGACCAGGGCAACAATCAAGCTTACCAGGATTGATTTCTTCAATGTTCTTTTGCTTTTCCGGAACGTATTTAGCTCCTGTGAGGTAATGATGCTGACCAATAAACACGATGCCCGATTTATTGGTTTGAGCGGGCCCACAAAAAACGGTGGCTGCAACTTTTCAAAAGCTGCAACCACCGGTCTATGTTATGGCGAGCGGTAAATCTAAACCGTCCGCTTGCGGTTTTGCTTAGCTTCGATGCTCAGCGTGGCGTGCGGTACCGCGCGCAGGCGCTCTTTTGCAATCAGCCTGCCCGTTTCGCGGCATACGCCGTACACTTTGTTGTCGATGCGGATCAGGGCATTTTTCAGGTGTTGGATGAGCTTGCGCTGCCGGGCTGCCATATTAGACAGGCGCTCGCTCTCTACTGTGCCCACGCCGTCATCCAGCCCGCGTACTTTTGCATCCGGATTGTCTGCCAGGTCAGACATTTGTTCGGTGTAGAACTCCAGCTCTCGTTCCGCCTTGTCAAGTTTTTTCTGCAGGAGCACCCGAAACTCCTCCAGCTCTTCGTCGCTGTAGCGCGACTTTTCCGCTTTCTGATTCATAGCAAGTTGTGGTTTTGTTAGCAAGGGAAGCTACCTCAGCAAAAATGGCCGACTTCCTTTTTTGATGGTGCAAAAGTACGAAGAATCCCATTTAATTCCCAGCTTGCTATAATATTTGGAGACCAATCAGCAATGGCAAAAATTCAATTTTTGCCCGTTTCGCCCGCTCCGGTAAGGCAGTCGACAGCCGTTTTCAGGCTTACAAAAAGAGCCTCCTGCCCTTCCCGGGATACGAAAGGCTCGCCTTCTTCTTCCGGGGTCAAGGCATCTTCCAGAAAGGCCAGCAGGTCTTCCTGTTCATAGCCTTCGAAGAACGGGTCGAGCCGGTTGCGGAAACTACCGCCCTTACTGCTCTGCATCGTGCTCCAGTTGCGTTCTTCCGTCTCTCCCAGCTGTTGCTCGCTGACTTCCGGCAGGCTGCCCCCGGCGCGCTTCACAGACTGCCAGATGACCAGCAGCAGGTATAGCATGTACTGCCGTTCCTTATCGGTAAAGGCTTCAAAGCTTTCGGTAAAGCAATAGGACAGCAGCACGGGCTGCTCCGCTCTGAGTTGGTCCACGGCAGCTTCGTAAGCTTCCGGCGAGCTGTCGAGCCGCTCGGCGGCCTCATCGATCCACTGCTCTGGTATAAATACCATTGGCATGATTTATTTTTCGGTGATGTAGAAATAAAGCTGCTGCTCGATGGCCGGCTGCTGCGCCGAAACCGGCAACCGTTTGCCTAGCCCCCGTGCGTCCACCCGGCTGTCCGGCACTCCGTTTGCAACCAGGTAGCCGCGCACCGCTTCTGCCCGCATTTTAGTCAATGACAGGGCGGTGGCGTGGCTCACCGCTCCGGCAACAGAGGCCTGCACCTCAATCTTCAGCGATTCGTGTTCCTGCAGAAAGGCCAGCAGGTGCTTCAGCTCAGCGTATGATGCCGGCAGCAGCACGGCTTCGTTTGGCGCAAAGTTAACTTTATTAAGCGGAATGCGGCGTCCTGCTTCGGTGGGTACAAGCTCCAGCGTTTTGCTGATTTCCTGGTAGGCGGCTGCTTCCGGCGCAGACAAGGCAGGGGCGGCAGGCGGCTCCTCCCGGCGCGACAAGCCTCCGGATTGTTCCAATGCAGCCTGCTGCAGCATTTTTTCCCGGGCCATTTTACGGGCGGCTTGTTGCAATGCCAGTAGCTGCTGATGCTGCGCATTTAGCGCTGCCAGCTCTGTAAAGATGTCTTTCTGGTTTTCCCGTAGCCAGGCCTCCACCTCGTCGCGCATCGCTTCCTTCAGGCTGGCCTTCAGCCGCCTTTCCCAGAGTGGCGCTTTGGCCGGAGCCCCTTTCGCTGCCCACCGCTTACCGGGCGAGTATGCAGTAGATGCCTCTGCTTCCGGGGGCCGCGTTGCCAGCAGCGCGCGCGACCGGGTGAGCAGCGCTGCAGTATCCGCCGGGCTTATCCCGGGCCGCTCTTGCCGGAGCAAGCCTGCTATACCAGCGCGGCGGCGGGCTTCCTGCTCCAGCACTGCCTGAAGCTCGCGTTCCAATTCCTGCTGTGCTTCCTGCTGCAGCTCCGTAAAGGTGGGGGCATTTTTCCACTTGCGGCTCGCTGTTTCGCGTTGCGCTTCCCGCCGTGCCTGAGGCGACAGGTAAATCCGCCGAAAACGGATGTACCCGCTGCTGTCGGCAGCAGGAGCTTCTTCTTCGGCACCATCCACGGCGTCGGACAAATACTGCTCCGTTTCCAGGACGAAGTAATCATACTTTTTGCGCAGCGCCTGCATCTGAGGCTGCTCATCAAACCGAAGGCTGACAGGCCGGGCAGACCGTGCAGACTGTGCCACTTGCTGCCGCTCGCGGTTCAGCTGCCGTATGCGCTCCTGCAGCTGCTGATCATACCGTTGTAGTGCTTCGATCTCCTGATCCCGTTGCTGGTACACGACAGATGATCTAACCTCGCTGCGGCGAAAGCGGGTTGCCCGGTCAGTAGGCTGCGGCAGTACCGGGAAGCTAATCGGGAAATAACCGGGCAGGCGTACAAAGAAACTACCCTGCATGCCGGACGGCAATACCGCCTGAAAATGCCCCCGGTAATCAGCCTGTGTGAGGAGGCTGTGCTGCCCTTCGGCTACGCCTTCCAGGTATATTTTTGCGAAAGCGGCCTCATCCCCGCCGGGCAGGATGACTTTACCCCGAAGCAGCGTGACCGGCATTGGCTGTTCCTCTGCAGCCAGGGTGCTCGTCCAGATATTAGCGCTGTCTGTTGCAGCGACTCTGATGAAATAGGCGCGCGCTCCGGAAGCCGGCACACTAAGGCTGTGCTCGTCAGCTTCACTGTTGATGCCTGCCGAAAGCGGACGGGCGGGCGCCCATTGCCGCCAGCTTTTTCCCTTCCGGCGGCTGTGGTAAAGATCATAACCGCCCTGCCCCGCCGGGCGTGCAGACGCAAAGTAGAGGGTACGCTGATCGGCTGCCAGAACAGCGGTAGCTTCGTCATAGGGAGAGTTGATGGTGCCCGGCAGGGCTTCCGGGCGGCTCCACTGCCCTGCCCCCTGCATAAGCGAGAAGTACAAGTCCTGCTGCCCGCTGCTGTCGGCAGCCGGCAGGGCTAAGAGCAACAGCCCCTCATCCGGGTACGCCATTACGCTGCCTGCGCCTGACAACGACTCCATGCCTTCCACGGCCTGAGGCTCCGCTTTGCCCCAAAACCTCCCCTCCCGGGCGTAGGCTACAAGAGCGCCCTCACCGGGGCGAAAAACATAAAGCCGGTCGCCGGAGGTGCTCAGCCCGGCAAAATGTTCCACGGATGTGCTATTGACGGGTGCACCGGGCTTGACCGCTTGTGCCCAGCTCCCATTCGGTTGCAGCCGGGCCATCCAGATATCCGCCGCATCGTTAGCACCCCGGTTGCGTGGGTCACCGCTGCGGGTAAAGTAAAGGTCACGCCCGCTGCGGTCAATCTGCGCACTGTATTCCGGATGCGGGCTGTTCACGGCTTCCGGTAGGGCCTGCTGTGCGCCGGCTGCCTGTACCAGCAACAGCAGGCTGAGTAAGAGTTGAAGTTTTCTCATATTAGCTGGCATCTTTGCTTTTTTTAAAACACTCCTACCGTCAGGGGGTTGGAAGCCGCTTACCAGTCCTGTCCGTCTTCCAGCCCGCTGTCCACCGGGCCGGAGAGCAGTACGAGGCGCTCCTGGTAAAAAGCAGACTGCGGCCGGAAAGCCTGCCCGCTCCAGGTACCGAAAACGGAGAGGGATTCTCCGGCAGCTACCGCGAGCAGCTTCCAGGGGGTGCCTTCTTCCGTATACAGCGGCAGCTGCCTTTGTTCGCTGTCGACCAGCACGAAGCGGCCCTCTGAGTCTTGGCCGGGGTGTACGGCTTCCAGCAGAGCCGGGAAGGCAAATATCCACGGATTAGCGCTCAGCCCCTCTGCATAGGCATCGAGCATGTCGGCAAACGTAGCGTAGCCCTGTATCGCTTCCAGCGGCTGCTGATAGGGTGCGGCTTCCTTCATGAGTGCCCGCAGCGGGTAAGCACCGGGGTAGAAGACGAGCTCACCGCGCAGTGCGCTGCCAGCTACATACTGGAACGTGAATGTTTCCCGGCCCCAGGCGAAGTCCAGCAGCAGCGCGAAGCGGCCGGTATGCTCGCCCAGCAGCCAGGTCCGGCGGTAGCGGAGGCGCTCCTCTTCCCCTTCTTCCTGCCCTACGACCAGCCAGTGATCCCGGATGCCCTCCTGTTCGAGCAGTGCTTCTTTCTTCTGATTGACGCCGCCCAGGCTCAGCAATTCTTCCTGCAGAGGCTCGGAGAGGGTGGACATTTGGCGGAAGCCCTGAACGAAGAGGTACAGCTCAGCGATCAGCCCAGGCAGATAGTCCGGCCAGCCGGGCTGCTGCAGGATATCCGGCACCGACCGAATCCGGCGGGCGATGCCGCCCAGCTTGCGGTCCACCATTTTGGCGGCCGCCCTTTCCCAAAAGCTGTTGGGTTGTGATTCCAGGTTGGTGAGCCCCTGCCGGACCAGATCGAGCAGCCATTGCTCCAGTTCTTCCACGCCCTGCTCCATGTCTTCCTGCCGCTTGCCCAGGCGTTCTTCGCGGGCAGCTTTCCGGCGGGCCTCCTCTGCGGCATTGGGGCGGGCAGGCATTGGCCGTTGCAGCACTTCCTGCACCCAGGGCGGGGCGGCCTCGGCTTGTTTTACGAAAGTGGCATAACGGAGCATAAGCTGTGGCAGGGCAAGTGCATGCCGACAGGGCTGATAGCGCTCGTTGCACTCGCAGCGTGCTTTTTCGCCGTCCAGGCGGACGACGCTAATCAAGTCCTGGTCTTCGCCCCGGCTGAAACGCCCCCAGAGCAATTTGCCGTCCGTGCTGATTTCTTTCCAGGCGGCGGGGCGGGCGATGCGGCGGCTTTTCTGCAGCAGCAGATTATTGGGTGCCCACTGACGGATATGTTCGTAGGTCCATTCCAAAGTAAGGGGCGTTAATCCTCATTTTCAATAATCCCCATGCTCAGCATTGCCTTTTCAGAAGCGGTCTGCTCTGCACTTTTCTTATTGAAGTCATCGGCCGTGGCTACTTTTTTGCCATTCACCATGACGGCTACCTTGAAGCGGTCGCGCTTTTCAAACTTATAGCGGGCCAGCAGCTTGTAGGAAACCGTTTGCCCGTTTTTCTGGCACCACTCCAGCAACTGGCTTTTGTAGTTGTCGTCCAGTGTCTCCAGCTCGTGCACGTCTACATAACCGCGCAGGATTTTGTTGACGACGAAGCGCTTGGTGCCGCGGTAGCCTTTTTCCAGATAGACGGCACCCACGAGCGCCTCCACAGCGTTGCCCAGCATAGAGCGGCTCAGCCGGGTCTGATTGTGCTCAGAAAGCATCACGTCCAGCCCCATCTTGTCGCCGATCTGATTCAGGGATTTCCGCTTGACGATTTTGGAGCGCATCTTCGTCAGAAAGCCCTCGTCGCTATTGGGGTATTTCTTGAAGAGGTACTCCGCCACGATTGTACCCAGCACGGCATCGCCGAGGTACTCCAGGCGTTCGTTGTTCTGAATAGCGTACTCCTTTTCGGAGGACATCGACTTGTGGGAAAAGGCCAGTTTGAAAATAGCCAGATTGGCAGGGACGAAGCCGGTAAGCTGCCGCAGGCGTTTGGCGAAAGCTTTGTCTTCGGAAAGGAACAGATTGTAAAACTTAAAAAATAACCGCAGTATAACCATCGGTGCAAAGTGAGTAAGTAAACATACACAAATTGGTACAGGGCAGTACCTGCGGCAGTTCCGGAACGGGAAAAGCTATGGTACCGCTACCATGATAAATACACAGTGAGCCCTGGCGTGCTATCATTGGCGTGCCGTAGGGGTAGCTCACTATCCAACAGGACTGCGGTAAACCGTGCGATCCAGGCCCGGTCAGGGGTGGGGAGGCAACACAAGAGAGGGGTGCCTTGCCTCTCCACCGTTCATAACGGAAAGGTTCTTTCCGGCTTACCGTTAATCTTCAAATCTTTTCACAATCACCGATGAGTTGTGGCCTCCAAAACCGAAAGTGTTACTGAGGACGGCCCGGATATCCCGCTCCTGTGCTTCGTTGAAGGTCAGATTCAGCCTGGAATCCAGGGCTGGGTCGTCTGTAAAGTGGTTGATGGTAGGCGGCACAAACTGATGCATGATGGCCAGCACACCGGCGATGGTCTCCACAGCTCCGGCCGCTCCGAGCAAGTGCCCGGTCATGGACTTGGTGGAGCTGATATTTAAGTTATAGGCACTTTCGCCAAAGACCTTTTGAATGGCTTTGACCTCCGCAATATCTCCCAGCGGAGTGGACGTGCCGTGTACGTTGATGTAATCGATATCTTCGGGGTTCAGCCCGGCGTCCTGCAGGGCTATTTGCATGACTTTGCTTGCGCCCAGCCCTTCGGGGTGGGGAGCAGTGATGTGGTGCGCATCAGCGGTGGCACCAGCTCCGACTACTTCTGCATAGATGGTAGCGCCGCGCTTTTTAGCGTGCTCCAGGCTTTCCAGCACCAGAGTGCCTGCGCCTTCGCCGAGCACAAAGCCGTCGCGGTCGGCATCGAAGGGCCGGGAAGCCGTCTTGTAGTCATCGTTGCGGGTGGAAAGCGCCTTCATAGCGTTGAAGCCGCCGATTCCTGCTTTGCAGACGGTAGCTTCGGAGCCGCCGGTAACGATAACGTCCTGACGGCCAAGCCGGATGAAGTCGAAGGCAGTGGATATAGCGTGGGAAGAAGAAGCACAGGCAGAAACCGTAGCGTAGTTGACGCCGCGGAAGTTGTATTTGATGGAAATCAGGCCCGCAACGATATCCGAGATCATTTTCGGAATCATAAAGGGGTTATAGCGCGGGCGGCCATTGCCGAGGATGTACTCTTCGATTTCTTTTTCCAGAGACTGCAGGCCGCCGATGCCTGAGCCCCAGATAACGCCGGCGCGGTCCGGGTCTACGGTATCTGCTTCCAGGCCGGCGTGCTTCATGGCCTCATCGGTGCTGACCATACCGAAGACGGCGAAATCGTCCATACGGCGGATTTCACGGCGGTCAACCACCTGCTCTGCGTCAAGGCCTTTGATTTCGCAGGCAAATTGCGTTTTGAACTCAGAGGCATCGAAACGAGTGATAGGATTCGCTCCGCTTACTCCGTTCTGCAGCGCTTCGGTATAGCTTTTTATACTGTTGCCGATGGGTGTCACAGCACCCAATCCAGTTACGACGACCCTATTCATTGGCATTGTTCAGGTTTTGGTTTGGCCCGGCAGTAGAGCGGGCGTTAAGAGGCACGGGCTGCAAAAAGAAGGCGGTTTGGATTAGGGCCCGGGCCCCGGCAGTGTTCTTGAAAGGCTTAGTGGGGTTGATAGCCGTTGGTAGTAAAAACCAGGGGCTTCGCCTGTGGAAGCCCCTGACCTTTATTTTAAAAAGAGACAGAGTCGGCTTAGCTCTCTACCTGAGACTCCAGGTAGGTAATAGCCTGGCCGACGGTCTGAATCTCTTCAGCCTGTTCGTCCGGGATGGCGATGTCGAATTCCTTTTCGAATTCCATGATCAGTTCCACGGTGTCCAGAGAGTCGGCCCCCAGATCGTTCGTGAAGTTTGCATCCGGGTTCACCTCTGACTCGTCGACTCCTAGTTTGTCGACGATGATTTTCTTAACTCTTTCTGCAATGCTAGACATAAGTGAATTCGCTTTATTGGTTTACAATTGCGGTGCAAAGTAAAGCAGACTTCCTATGATAACCAAAGTTTTTCACAAAAAAAGTTGGTCTGTGGAAGGCCGTGCATCCCCTGTCATTACTGAGGCTCAGCACTTGTAATGCCTTACTTTGCCGCCGTTTACAGCAGCCGGTGGCACCCCCTTGCATCTCCTTTTGAACTCTCCTAAATTGCAGAATGTTAAAGGCGCTTAGCAAGGGGTGGCGAGGCTTCTTAGCCCCATTTTAATCAGCCGGGGTTTGAATTAAAGACAGATAAGCGTACTTTTACGACGCATTTAATTATTGTAAGAATTACACTTACTTGCCCGGCTCGTTTCCCGGCTGCAGGAATGCCCAACTCAAATCAAAACTCAGTTCTCAGATGAAAATTGTTGACCACCAAAATACAAAAATTGTCGCTACTGTAGGCCCTGCCTGCAACTCTTACAACCAACTGCTCGAGCTCGTCAAGGCCGGCGTGGATGTTTTCCGCCTCAATTTTTCACACGGCACCCATCAGGACCATCAGCAGGTCATTGACCACGTCACCCACATTAACGAAAAGTACAACCTGCACATCAGCCTGCTGGCAGACCTGCAGGGCCCGAAGCTGCGGGTTGGCACCTTTAAGGATGAAAAAGTACAGCTAAAAGCCGGGCAACCTTTCCGCTTTGATCTTGACCCAGAGCCGGGGGATGCAAGCCGCGTCTGCCTGCCGCACCCGGAGATTTTCGCAGCCCTGCAACCAGATACTGAATTGCTGCTGGATGATGGCAAGCTGCGTATGCTGGTCAAACAGTGCGGCGCGGGCTTTGCTGAATGTGAGGTGCGGGTTGATGGTGTGCTTTCAAACCGCAAGGGCGTTAATGTGCCGGGTGTGGTGCTGCCCATCTCCGCGTTGACAGAAAAAGACCGCAAGGATATGGCCTTTGCGCTTGATATGGGCGCTGACTGGATTGCGCTTTCGTTTGTGCAGCAGCCAAAGGATGTGCAGGAAGCCCGCGAGCTGATTAAGGATCGCGCCGGGGTGCTGGTCAAACTGGAAAAGCCGTCTGCCATTGTACCTCTGGAGCCAAT